>PKZM01000063.1 GCA_003133065.1 Acetobacteraceae bacterium | reverse complement strand
AAAAAAGAACTTCTTCCTTTCTGATGAAGCACAAGCACGCCTTACGCCTCCTGGACCGCTACCGCGTCACTGACGGTGCCGCGTTCCAGCTCGCCAACCACGATCCCGCCGACACCGGCGGCGGGATCGTGGAAATGTCTGCCGTGAACAAGCTGCTGGCCGACGGCGTGGCGCGCCTGTCGGAACTGCAGCTTCGCCTGCACGCGGCGCAAAGCTGGTCGATGCTGCTGGTGTTGCAGGCGATGGATGCCGCCGGCAAGGACGGCACGATCCAGCATGTGATGACGGGCGTGAACCCGCAGGGCGTGGCCGTGACATCCTTCAAGCAGCCTGGCCCGGAGGATCTCAGCCATGGTTTCCTCTGGCGTATCCACGCCCATGCGCCCGCGCGCGGCAAGATCGCCATCTTCAACCGCAGCCATTACGAGGATGTTCTGATCTGCCGCGTGCATCCGGAAATGGTGGACCGGCTGAACCTGCCCAACGCCGTGCGCGGCCGCAAATTCTGGAAGCATCGTCTGGAGGACATCGCCGCCTTCGAGCGCTATCTCGCGCATCAGGGCACGGTGGTGGTAAAAATCTTCCTGCATCTGTCGAAGGCCGAGCAGAAACAGCGTTTTCTCAGCCGGCTGGACACGCCGCACAAGAACTGGAAATTCAGCGCGGCCGACCTGCATGAGCGCGCCTATTGGGACGCGTATCAGGACGCCTACGAGGCCGCCATCGCCGCCACCGCCACGCGCCACGCGCCTTGGTTCGTGGTGCCCGCGGATAACAAGGATTTTGCGCACCTGGTGGTTGCCGCGGCCATGGTCGAGGCACTTGAGGCGATGGAGCTGAAGGAGCCTTGCGTGCCGGAGGCGGAACGCGACATGCTTGCCAAGGCGCGCGCGGAGCTGGAGGCGGACTAGGCAAGCTGTTCTTTTTTGCAAAAAAGAACCAAAAAACTTTAGTCTGTTGAGGTGTGCGCGCGTTCGGGCGAGTCGGATCGCGGAAACCGCGGACGGCACTCAGCGAGGGGGAATAATCATGTTCAGTCATATGATGGTCGGCAGCAACGATATCGCGCGGTCGAAGATATTCTACGATGCCCTGTTCGCGGCCTTGGGCGGCAAGCCGGGCGTGCAGGATGAGAAGGGGCGCCTGGTTTATCTGCATCGCGGCGCGGTCTTCCTGGTCACCAAGCCGCTGAACGGCGAACCGGCAACCCACGGAAACGGCAGCACGATCGGCTTCGCGGTCGATGACCCGGCCCAGGCCGATGCCTGGCACACCGCCGGCACCGAACATGGCGGCACGGCGGTGGAAGATCCGCCGGGCCTGCGTTCCGGCAGCGCGGGCGCGCTCTACCTTGCCTATCTCCGCGATCCGGACGGCAACAAGCTGTGCGCATTGAAAAGGATGCCCAGCTAGGCGGCCTGCGCCATGGCCGCCACCCGCGCTCTCAAGGCGGGTTTCTGGCAGGAGGTGCAGTGAAGTAAAGGAAGGCCTTCTTTTTTGAAAAAAAGAAGCAAAAAACTTTTGGGCGTTGGTTCGCGCCTTACCGGCAGCGTGCGCAGAGGGTCAGAAGTTTTTTGGTTCTTTTTTTCAAAAAAGAACTCTTCCTTTTCTTCGCATCTGTCCGACGTTAAGCTGTCGGGGAACGCCGCTCAACTCTCCTGGATCAGTCATCACGTTTCTGTGACTGCCGGGAAGTTCGCTTTGCAGTTCTCCCGGCTTGCCCGAAGTCGTTCCGCCTTTTAGAAAATTGGGTCCCCTGCATTGACGCTTTCGGGAATGTCGCCGTGAACGACGCCATCCAGGCAGGCCCGCCGGGGGAACCCTGGGGGAATGATGACCTGGCGCGCGCCCTGCACGATGCCCTGCGCCTGGAAATCTCCCAAGGCAGCGACGATCGCTCAACCACCAGCCTGGCCCTGTCCGCCTCCGGCATCGTGGGCATCTGGGATGGCGACCTGATCGGCGGCCGCGTGTATGGCGATGCCAATTTCGCCCGGATCTACGGCATGGATGCCGGAGAGGTCGCGGCCGGCAAGCCACTGGGCCATTATTTCACGCTCATGCATCCGGATGATCTCCCCGGGGCCGAAGCCGCGCGCGCGCGGCTGATGGCGGGCCATGGCGATTTTTTGCATGAGCACCGGGTCTTCCGGCCGGACGGCTCGCTGATCTGGGTCACCGCCCGCGGGCGCCTGTTGCGCGATGGGTCGGGCCGTCCCGTCCGGTTCATCGGCGTTTCGGTGGATATCACCGAACGCCGCCTCAGCGAGGCACGGCAGGCTTTTCTTCTCCAATTGCAAGATAGCCTGCGCAGCCTCACCGATCCGCGGGACATTCTCACCCAGGCAGCCGGCCAACTCGGCCGCTATCTCGGCGCGGCGCGGATCGGCTATAGCGAGGTGCAGCCCGATGGCAAGACGGTGCTGATCACCAATGGCTATGTCGATGGCATGCCGCCGGTGGATGGGCTGTTTCCACTGTCGCTGTTCGGCCCCAATCATCTGGCGCGGATGCGACGCGGCCAGACCATCGCCTATGAGGACGTGCAAGCCGAGGCGGGGGAAGCCGGCCGGTTCGGGCTGGAACTCGGCACGCGCGGCCATGTCTCCGTGCCGCTGGTGCGCGATGGCCGCCCAACAGGCTCTCTCTATGTCACCCATCTCAGGCCCCATCGCTGGACGGACGCGGAGATCGCGCTGATCGAGGCGGTGGCAGCGCGGGTATGGGATGCCGCCGAACGCGGCCGGGCCGAGGCGCGCCTGCGCGAGAGCGAGGAGCGGCTGCGGCTGATCCTGGATGCGACCGGTCTGGGCTGCTGGGAATACGATGTCCTCACCGGTGCCACGATACGCTCGGCCAGGCATGATGAGATCTTTGGCTACCCCACGCCGCTCAGCGACTGGAGCTATGCGCGGTTTCTCGCGCATATCCCGCTTGCCGACCGCGCGGATGTGGATGCCGGTTTCCAGGCGGCGCTGACCCAAGGGATTGACTGGAACACGCAATGCCGCGTGATCCGCGCCGATGGCAGCCAGGGGTGGCTTAAGATCAACGCGCGCCCACAGCTTGGCCGCGACGGCCGCATCAACCGCCTGCTCGGATCATTTGAGGACATCACCGCGCGCAAGCGGGCCGAGGAGACGGCGATAGAGACCGCCGAAAAATTCGAACTCTTCGCGCAGATGATGCCAAGTATGGTGTGGACATCGCTGCCGGACGGCAGCATCGACTGGTTCAATGCCCGCGTGCCCGAATATTGCGGCAAGGACGAAGATGAGCTGAAGCCCGACGGCTGGACCCCCGTTCACCCGGACGACATGGAGGCCGCCACCACGCTGTGGCAGCAAGCCCTGGCCTCCGGACAGCCCTACACCACCGAGTACAGGATCCGGCGCCATGACGGCAAGTATCGCTGGCACATCACGCGCGCCATACCGATCCGCGATGCCGCCGGCACCATCACCCGCTGGATCGGCACCAGCGCGGACATCGAGGACCAAAAAAACGCCGAAACTTCGCTCGCCGATCTCAACGCCACGCTGGAAAAACAAGTACGGGCGCGCACGGCCGAACTGATGGCCGCCGAGGCCGCGCTACGCCAATCGCAGAAGATGGAAGCGGTGGGCCAGCTCACCGGCGGGCTCGCGCATGATTTCAACAATTTGCTGACAGGCGTTTCAGGCAATCTGGAATTGCTGGGCATGCGCCTGGCCCAGGGCCGGATCGGCGAACTCACCCGTTACGTGCAGACCGCGCAAGGGGCCGCCAAACGCGCCGCTTCTCTCACCCACCGGCTGCTGGCATTTTCTCGGCAGCAGACGCTGGACCCCGCACCCACGGATGTGAACCGGCTGGTGGGCGGCATGGACGAGTTGATCCGCCGCACGATGGGGCCCGCGATCGACGTGAAGGTGATCGGCGCCCCCGGCCTGCGGGCGGTTCTGGTGGACCAGAACCAGTTGGAAAACGCGCTGCTGAACCTGTGCATCAACGCCCGCGATGCGATGCCGGACGGCGGCAGCCTCACCATCGAAACCAGCAACCACCTGTTCGAAGGTGTGGAGGCCCGTGCGCTGGAATTGGACGACGGCGCCTATATCTCGCTCTGCGTCATCGATACCGGGCAAGGCATGTCGCCGGAGGTGATCGCCCGCGCGTTCGATCCGTTCTTCACCACCAAACCGATCGGATTGGGCACGGGGCT
The DNA here is from genome assembly GCA_003133065.1 of Acetobacteraceae bacterium. Classification (GTDB taxonomy): domain Bacteria; phylum Pseudomonadota; class Alphaproteobacteria; order Acetobacterales; family Acetobacteraceae; genus BOG-908. The sequence goes on along the minus strand of PKZM01000063.1, from coordinate 18,860 downwards.
GGGCCTGAGCATGGTATACGGCTTTGTCCGGCAATCCGGCGGCCAGGCCAGGATATATTCCGAACCCGGCGAGGGCACGAAGCTTTGCCTGTATCTGCCGGCCTATGCCGGCGCGGATGAGGTTGTGGAGGCCGCTTCCAACCCGCGCAAGCCGCAACGCGGCGACGGTGAGACCGTGCTGGTGGTGGATGACGAGCCCACCGTGCGAATGCTGGTGAAAGAAGTGCTCGACGAACTCGGATATCATTGCCTTGAAGCCGAAGATGGCATGTCTGGCCTGAAGATCCTCCAATCCGGAGGCCGCGTGGATCTGCTGGTCACCGATGTCGGGCTGCCCGGCGGCATGAATGGCCGCCAACTCGCCGACACAGCCCTCATTGCCCGCCCGGAGCTGAAAATCCTGTTCATCACCGGCTACGCCGAGAACACCGTGCTTGGTCATGACCACCTCAAACCCAGCATGCACATCGTCACCAAGCCGTTTTCGCTGGAGACCTTGGGGCGCAGGATCAGGGAGATCATTACGGCCGGCTAGGAAAGGGAAAGACAGAAAAGTCTTCTTTTCTGAAGAAAAGAAGCAAAAGACTTTTGACTGTTTGCGCGAGGCTCGCCGGCAGGGCGCGCCAAGTGTCAAAAGTTTTTTGGTTCTTTTTTTCAAAAAAGAACAACTCCTACTGTCTTCCTCCCATCACCCGCATCAGCCTCTCCAGCTCCGCCGCCGAGCTGCCGCCCACGAACGCATCCAGAAAGGGCAATGCCGCCTGCATCCCCGCCGTCAGCGGCGCGAATCCGGGCGTGGATTTATGGGGGTTAGCCCAGATCACCGTGTGCGCCAGGCGCTTGAGGCGCTCCATCTGTTCGCGTAGCAGATCGGGCGTGCCGCGTTCCCAGCCATCGGAGGCGATCACCACCACCGCGCCGCGCGCCATGCCGCGGCGCCCCCACAGATCGATGAAGGCGCGCAACTGCTCGCCCATGCGCGTGCCGCCGGACCAGTCGGGGATCGCCTGGGAGGCCGCCAGGATCGCCTGTTCCGGATCGCCATGGCGCAAATGCGGCGTCACCCGCGTCAGCCGCGTGCCGAAGGTGAACACCTCCGTGCAGCGCGGCGCGCAAGCGGTCGCGGCATAGCCGAAGCGCAGCAGGCCGCCGGCAAACGGCGCCATGGAGCCGCTGACGTCGATCAGCAGAATGCGCCGCCGCGGCCGCATCCGCCGGCGCCGCCAATACAGCCGGTCCGGCTCCCCGGCCAGCGCCAGGGCAGCGCGAACGGTGCGCTTCACATCCAGGCGGGATCGCGTATCCGGCTTGAAACGCCGCGAGGGCCGCATGGCGATGCCCGCCCGCAGCCGCAGGATCAACGCATGGATTTGCGCGCGTTCGTCTGGTGTGAGGCCCACGAAATTGCGGTGCCGCAGCACTTCGGCATCCGTGGCGGCACCTACCGTCACGTCCTCCTCGCGCTCCTCCTCGCCTGGCTTGGCCTCCTGCCGGCGCACGGCGCCGGGGCGCAGGGCCGGCACCACCGGCGGCGGCGGCGCATCGCCGATCTGCGGCAGACGGCGGAATACCGCATCGAATACGGCGTCGTACACGGGCAGGTCGTCCTGCCCTGTGCACAGCGTCAGCCGGCCGCACCGATAGAGTGTTTCCAGGCCCGGCTCGGCAAACTGCCGTAGGGCGGCATACAACAAATCCAGCCGATGCAGATTGGCATCCACCCCAGCATCCCGCAGGCGTGCGGCAAAGCCCAGCAGGGTCTCATCCATCATGCGCCGCGCCCTGTCCTGCCCCGCGCGGGAAACACGCCCGCCCTCCCCAGCATGGCCGACACAGGATGCCCCACCACGCCCTCCAGCCACGCGGCCGTTTCGATCAGCGCCACCTCCCGCGCCGTCACCCTGCTCCATACCAGATGTTGCCGGCCAACACCCTCCCATGACAACCGGGATACTGCCCTGGGCGCCTCGCCTCGACAGACAAAAGTTTTTTGCTTCTTTTTTTCAAAAAAGAAGAGTCTTCTTCTTTTTTGAAAAAAAGAAGCAAAAAACTGGTGTTCGTTTAGGTGTCACCCAGCTGTCTTAGGCTTGGCGCGTGGCGTACAAGGCTGCCTGTATGCGGCTTCGCAGGTTCAGCTTGCGCAGGATCGCTGTCACGTGGGCTTTGACCGTGCTCTCGGAAATCGACAGCTCGTAGGCAATGATCTTGTTGGCCTTTCCGGCGGAAATCATCTCCAGCACCCGGCGCTGCTGGCTGGAGAGGGCTGCCACGGCGGCATGGCGTTCCGGCCCGCCATCCAGCGACATGTCCTGCGGCAAGCTGATCTCGCCGGCGAGAACGGCACATAGCGCGCTGCGCATGCCGTCCCGCGACAGGGATTTGGGAATGAAGCCGGCCGCCCCGCAGCCCATCGCCTGGTCCACCGTCTCCCGGTCCTCGCGGCCCGATACGATCACCACGGGCGTGGCGGGCGCGGTGTTGCGCAGGGCCAACAGTCCGGCCATGCCATTCATGCCCGGCATGTTCACATCCAGCAGGATCAGCTCGAAATCCTGGCGGCCGAGGGCGGCCTGCGCATCCTCCAGGCACCCCGATTCCACCACCTGCGCATGCGGCAGGGTGGAACGAACGATCTGCGCCAAGGCATCGCGGAATAGCGGATGGTCGTCCGCGATCAGCACGGCACAGAATTCGGGCGCCGCCTGCGGGGCGGCCGGCGGGGATTGGCCGGCTTGGGGTGTGGGTGTAACGGGCTGCATTGACAAAGCTTAACCGAGAGCATCGCGGTCAGCCAGCGGGACGATCGGCCAACCCGCACGCGGCAACCCCAAGAGCCACCGGCAGGTGGGTTGAGACTAAGGTAGCACGATTGAAACAGGAATAATCATCGCCATCACGCGCCATCCTGATTAACGTATAGTGCGGAACGAAAGACCAGCCGCGTCGCCGTGCGGCGGGTTGTTTGCTCGCGCCGACAAAAACCACGACCGAGGCCGCGGACAACGCGGCCCGCAGGGGGACGAAACATGAAGCACAAAACCGCAACACTTCTTGCGTCTGCATCCTTTTTGGTGCTGACCGCCGCCGCCGCACGGGCCGACGACTATAGCGATCTGCTGGATGTGCTGCGCGCACGCGGCAGCCTGTCGAAATCCGAATACACCACGCTGCTCAACAAGCATCTTCACGGCACACGCGCCACGCACCACAGGGCGGGCCAGGCCGCGCCGATCGAGCCCGCATCGAGCGAGGATCAGGCGGCCGCCGCCCAGATCCAGCAGAACGCGCTATCGGCTGCCGCGAGTGCCGCCGCCGCGAATGCTGCAATGCAAAAAATGGAGGCGATGCAACAGCAGATGGAAACCAGCCCGGACCTGGTGCATGTGGAGCCCTACAAGCCCGGCGGCGGCGTCAGCATCCGCGTGGGCGCCGTGGACCTGAACTTCTCCGGCATCGTCAACGGCTTTTACACGTACTCCAGCGCCAGCAATAAACCTTACGCGATCGGCGGCGGACTGGGCGACAATAGCGGGTTCGATTCGTCCTCGGTGCGCAACGGCCTGCTGCCCGGCGCCTTCATCGCCACGGCCAGCACCACGCAGGATGGGCTGGATGTGTCGGCCACGTTCGGCGTGTATCCCGGCATCAACTCCACGGCGGAAGGCGTGCTCGGGGCCAATACGGCCGGCAATGCCACCGCGCTCGGCACCGCCAATGGCGATTTCCGCAAGATGTTCATGACTGTGGGCAACGCCGCCTGGGGCACCGTCAAGATCGGCCGCGACATCGGCATCTTCGGCTCCGACGCCATCCTGAACGACCAGACGCTGCTCGGCGTGGGCGCCACCGGCGGCAACGCCGATCCGGGCAACACCTCGCTCGGCCGCATCGGCTATGGCTATATCTACACCGACTTCCTGCCGCAGATCACCTATATCAGCCCGGTTTTCGCCGGCTTCCAGGCGACGGTGGGCGCTTTCCAGCCGATGAACGCGTTCGATTTCAGCGGCTATTCCGCCACCAGCTCCGCCCACAACACGCCGGAATTCGAAGGCAAGGTCACCTACGACTACAAATCGGCGGCCTTCGCCGCGCATATCTGGGCCGGGTTCATGGTGCAGCCGCAGCAGGATATCGTCACCGCCGCCGGCGTCACCTTGCCGGGCAGCAAGCTGGCTGGTGCCGGCGAGGGCGGAGCCGCCCTCACCTTCGGCCCGGTCGGCCTCACGGGCTACATCTATCGCGGCTCCGGCGTGGGTAGCACCGCGAAGCTCTTCGATGCCTTGGCCCCCAATGGCGACCTGCGGGATTCCGAAGGCGGCTATATCCAGGGCAGCATCAAGGTTTCGCCCAAGCTGAAACTGATCGCCAGCTACGGCGTCAGCAACCTCTACCAGGCGCCGGGCGAGGACGATCCGTTCCTGGTGCGCCGCAACGAGAGCGAAACCGCCGGCGCCTATTACAATCTGACCCAATGGGTGACGCTGGTTGCCGAATACACCCATGCCGATTCGCATGCGCATGGGCCGTATGAAATTTCGGCCGACTCGGCGAGCGCCGGCGCGATCCTGTTCTACTGAGTATTGGCAGAACAGGCTTCCCGGTGCATTTGCCTGCGCGTGGATCAGGGACACGTAATGGTCGCACCGGGAAAACGCGGAGAACCGCTTCCGCTTGACGTGGAACCGAGCGGAAGCGGCTTCTCTCTCACCCGCCGCCTTATGCTGGGTGGCCTCGCCGCCGCCGGCATCGGTCAGGCGCACGCGGCACCCATGCCCACGATCCGGCTCGGCATCCTGCCCTTCGGCACGGTGCAATGGATCGCCGACGTCATCGCACGCCACGATCTGGATTCTGCCCACGGTATCGCCCTTCAAACCACAAGGCTGGCCAATACCGAGGCCGGCAAGGTTGCCCTCCTCGGCGGCGCAGTCGACATAGCGGTGTCGGATTGGCCGTTTGTGGCCGCCCAGCGCAGCCATGGCGGCCATCTCACGTTCGCACCGTTCTCCAGCAGCCTTGGCGGCATCATGGTGCCGGCGGACTCGCACGTCCGGGGACTGTCCGATCTGGCCGGCCTGCGCCTGGGTGTCGCGGGCGGCCCTGCCGACAAATCCTGGCTGCTGGTGCGCGCCGCGGCGCTTCGCCAGGGCATCGATCTGGCGCGCGTGGCCAAGCTCTCCTTCGGCGCACCGCCCTTGCTCGGCGCCATGCTCGGCCAGGGCAGCCTGGACGGCCTGCTCACGTTTTGGAATTTCTGCGCCCGCCTGCAAGCCGGCGGCGCGCGCGAAGCGGTCAGCGTGGCGGACTGCGCCCGAACCTTGGGCTTTGCGGCACCGCCGGTGCTCGTCGGCTATGTCTTCAGTGCGGACTGGGCGCGCGCCAATCCCACCGCCATCGCGGGGTTTCTGGCCGCGACCGCCGATGCCACGCAAATTCTGGCCACCGACCCCACCGAATGGCAGCGCATCCGGCCGCTGATGGATGCGCCGGGCGATCCCCTCTTCACGGCGCTGCGCACCCGATTCCTGGCAGGAATTGCCCAGCCCGGCGCCGCCACGCTGCAGCGCCAGGCATCGCAACTCCTCGCCATATTGGCCGCCGACGGCCTGCAGCCGCAAACCGCTCTGCCGCCCGGTGTATTCTGGCAAGGGGCCTAGCCTGGCCGGCAGAACGATAAGCCGCTTGCTCTCGCTCCTCGGCCTGGTCGCCCTGTGGTGGGCCGCCGCATGGCTGGGCCACGATCCGGGCCGCTTTCCCGGGCCAGGTGCGGTTGGCCTCTTCGCCTGGCATGCACTCGCCGCAGGGGAAATGCTGGGGGCCATCGGCGCAACGCTCGGCCGCGTTGCCTGCGCGTTCGTCGTCTCCATGCTCATCGGCACCGCCATCGGCATGCTCGCCGGCCGCTCGCCCCGCGCTGATGCGGTGATCGACCCCTGGCTGGTGATCGCCCTCAACCTGCCGGTGCTGATGGTGGTGGTGCTCGTTTATATCTGGATGGGCCTCACCGAGGCGGCCGCCATTCTGGCCGTGTGCATCGCCAAAATCCCCACGGTCGTGGTCACCATCCGTGAAGGCGCACGTGCGCTGGACCCGGCACTGGATGATTTGGCGCAGTGTTTCGCGCTGCCGCCGGCACGACGCTGGCGCCGGATCATCCTGCCGCAGATGGCCCCCTACCTCGCCGCCGCCGCCCGCAGCGGCCTCTCGGTGACCTGGAAAATCGTGCTGATCGTGGAGCTCATCGGCCGGCCGGATGGGGTGGGGTTCGAGTTGAACCTGCTGTTCCAGACGTTCGACGTGGCCGGCATCATTGCCTATGGCCTGGTGTTCGCGCTGGTGATGCTGGGGCTGGAGACGCTGGTGCTGCAGAAGCTGGAGCGCCGTGCGAATGCCTGGCGCTGAGACCTTGCGCGTATCGATCGCCAGCAAGCGCTTCGGCGCCCGCCAGGTGCTGACCGATTTGCGCTTCAGCGCGGCACCCGGCGAGGTTCTGGCGCTGCTCGCCCCCTCCGGCTCCGGAAAGACCACCGCGCTGCGCATCGTGCTCGGGTTGGACAGGGCTTTCGAGGGCGAGGTGGTTCGCCCCCCCGGCCCGATGGGTGCGGTGTTCCAGGATCCGCGCCTGCTCCCCTGGCTGGATGTCGCCGCCAATCTGCGCCTGGTGTCGCCCGCCCTGGGGGCGACGGACATTGACGGTCTGCTGGCGCTGGTGGGGCTGGAGGCTGCGCGCCTGCGCTACCCCCGCGAAATATCGCTCGGCATGGCGCGGCGCGTGGCCATCGCCCGCGCGCTGGCGGTGCGTCCGGCGCTGCTGGTTCTGGACGAGCCTTTCGCCTCGTTGGACCCCATGCTGGCGCTCGGCCTCTCGCGCGCCGTCATTGCCCGTGCCCGCGCGGATGGCGCCACGGTGCTGCTCGCCAGCCACGACCTGGACCAGGCGCTGGCCATCGCCGATCGCATCATCATCCTCGGCGGCCCCGACTTGCGCACGAACCAAACCACCGCCGCCAGTCTGCGCGCGCAGTTCCCGTTCCTCTCCGGCGAGCCGCGTTAGGCATGAGCCCCGGCGGTGCCGGCAGCGAGCGCCAAAACAATAAAAGTTCTTTGCTTCTTTCTTTCAAGAAAGAAGACTCTTCTTTCTTGAAAGAAAGAAGCAAAGAACTTTTAGTCCTTGGCTGCACCGCCGCACGACTCGGCCGACGGGAGAAGAACGGCGGCATCGGGCAAGCCGAGGGAGGCGAGTTGGTGGGGTATGCCCCAGCGGTGTTCCAGATGGCCTGCGCCCATCATCGCCACGATCAGGCGGCCGGGTTCCGCCGCGTGCGCCCGTGCGATCGCTTCGGCCATGGCACGATCCCATAGCAATTGCGCATCGATGAAGTGAGCGATCTGGCTCGCCTTCATCCGCGGGCCGGCATGCTCTGCCATCTCCTCATCGAGCATCGCCCGATAGGCCGGCTCAGGCGGCGCCGGATCGCCCACGCCTTCGCGCGCGGCCACCGGCACCTGAGCCCAGCCCTGATGCGCCACCGTGTGCACCAGCGCGCCATCCACGTTCAGCGCCAACAGCGGCATGTGGTGGTCCCGCGCGAACCGGAAGATCGGCAGATACAGATTGGGATCGAACCCCCACACATGCGCCCAATCCGATTGCAGCAGGAATGACTGCTCGGACTCCATCCCGCTTACCCATCCGTCCAGCGCGTATTGCCGACTACGTGGAAACATCTCCAGCCCCAGCATCAGGCCGGGTCGCACCCGATCGAAATACGCCAGTGCCGCCAGTTCCCAGGTGTGATCGATCACCCGATCATGCTCTTCGCCCAGCAGAACCACGCGGCTGCGCGCGGCCGCCGGCAGAGGGCTGGCGATGAGATCGCCCGCCTGGTTCACCCAGCCCGCCGGCCCCGCGCAGGCGGTGACCGGCGGCGCGCCGGCCCCCGGCGCCATGGCACATCCCGCGCAAAGCAGCGCCAGCGCAGCCCACGCGGGCGCCCACGCACTGCCAACCAGCCCTGATCTCATGCCGACATCCGCCCACGACGTGATTGGGCTGATATCAGACGGATCGCAGGATAGCCTAGCGGGTCTCCACCGACACCTGTTGGCACGCCGCACGATGCTGCCGTCCGCGCGGGGAACTGTCCCAGCTCCGGCCCAGGCACGCAGCCTCCGCGTCGCGCAGCACCTGCAGCCTCTCTTGCAGCGATCGGATCAGCGTGAGGCTCGTCTGGCGCTCTTCCCAGGTTTGCTCCCGGCCGAGCAGCGCCATGTCCAGCCCCTTCAGCATGCAGGCAGCAACCTCGAGCTGGCCTTGCCCGCAGGCCTGATCGAACGCCTGCTCGATCTTGTCGCTGAGCCGGCGTGCCGGCCTCGGGGCCACGGCGGTTTCCACTGTCATGTGATTATGCCTGAACCTGTGAGAGAGGACTGAGAGGATGCGCATCGGGATGTCCGCGGAGCGGAAGGCCGCCAGGGACATAAGATTAGCCAAAAATCGTCAACGGAGAGGAAAAGCCGCGCGGGCAATAACGTCGTCGTATCCGGACAGAGGCGATGTGACTTCCTCGACCCGCACGTCTATATGGCCGGTGATATGCGACCGGCCCGGCAGGCGCCGCGTGACGACCGGAGGGCCAGCCATGTTTCCCAACGCAGCCAGTGCCGCCCCGGTTCCAGGCCAGCCGGTATGCGCCCTGGCAGTGGACGCCGAGGAGGATTTCGACTGGGATCATCCCGTCGCCTCCACCCAGCATTCCACCAACTGCATGCGCCACATCGCCGACCTTCAGGAAATGGTGAGCGCCTATGGTTTGCGGCCCACCTACCTGCTGACCTACCCCGTGCTGCAGGATGAGGGCGTGGTGCACCTGCTGCGCCGCCAGCAAGGCCGTGGAAGATGCGATCTCGGCATTCAATTGCACCCCTGGGTAACACCGCCGTTCGAAACGCATGGCGCACCGCAAGACGATGTCGGCGCCTCCTTCTCCGGCAATCTTCCGCCCGGCATGGAGGAGCGCAAACTGCTGGCGCTGAAGGACCGCTTCACCGCGTGCTTCGGTGTGCCCCCGAGCGTGTACCGCGCCGGCCGCTACGGCTTCGGCCAGGACACCGCCGCCATTCTGGAACGCCAGGGCTTCACCATCGACACCAGCCTGGCGCCGCGAACCGATTCAACCGATGAAGGTGGCCCGGATTTTTCCGGCCTTGATTGCGGGTTGTTCTGGTTCGGGCAAGAACACCGCCTTCTGGAGGTGCCGCTCTGCCGCAGCGTGGTGGGCTGGGGCGGCCGGCTGGCCCCGCTGGTATACCGCCGGCTTTCCACGCCCGCGCTGCGCCGGCTGCGCGCCCCGGGCATTGTCACCCGGCTGCGCTTCGCCGAGCGCATCACCCTCTCGCCCGAGGGCAACGATGTCGGCGCCATGCTGCGCCTGGTGCGGCACCTGCGCGCCCGCGGCCAGACCGTGTTCGTGCTCAGCTTCCACAGCTCCTCGCTCGCGGTCGGCCGCAACCCCTATGTGCGCACCCGCGCCGAGCTGCACGCCTTCTACGACCGGCTTTCCGCCGTGCTGGACGCCCTGGCCACCCGCGGCTTCCAGTTTGCAAGCCTTGCTGATCTGCCGGCGCTGCTGCGCCACCTGCCCGCGTGAAGCACAGTGCTGCCGCGCGGCACCCGGGCCGGCCCGTGGCACTGATCACCAACAATTTCCCCCCCCTGCGGGGAGGGTCCGCAGTGGTATACGCCAACCTGGCGCGCTGCGCCGGCGGCCGGATCATCGTGGTGGCGCCCAAGATTGGTTACGCCGATGGGCTGCCGTTCATCGGCTGGCGCGAGCATGACCGCCAAGCGCCCTACCGCGTGCTTCGCCTGCCTCTGCTGCGCACACGCCTGCTGGACGAGGCACCGCGCGGCATGGCCCGGCTGCCCTTTCTGCTGGGCGATGCGGCGATCCGAATCCGGCTGGCCACCACGCTGATGTGGCTAGCGGCCCGCCACCACGTGCGCACCGTGTGCATCGGCGAGCTCGCCGCCAGCGGGTGGCTATTGCCGTTACTGCGCCTGACCCGGCCGATCCACCGCATGCGCGTGATCACGTATGTGCATGGCGAGGAGATCACCACAGCCGACGCCTATGACCCGCACCACGCGATCGCCCGCCGATCCCTGCTGGCCAGCGACGCCGTGGTGGTGGTGAGCCGCTTCACCGAAGCCGCCGTGCGCACCCTGGTGGGGCCGGCGGGTGCGGGGCGGGTTTGCCTGATCGAGAACGGGGTTGACGGCGCGCGCTTCCATCCGGCCGGAAAATCGCCCGAGCTGCTGGCGCTGTATGGATTGCAGGACCGGTTTGTATTCATTTCAGTCTGCCGGCTGCTGGAAAAAAAAGGTATCGACAACACGATCCGCGCCCTGGCCCGGCTGCCCGCTTCCTATGCCGGCAGCCGCTACCTGATCGTGGGTGCGGGGCCCTACCGCGCTCGGCTGGAGGCGCTGGCCGCCGAGCTTGGCGTGCAGGACCGCGTCGTGTTCACCGGTCAGGTGGCCGACGACGAACTGGTGGAGCACTATCGCCTCGGCGACGTGTTCGTGATGCCGAACCGCGCCCTGCCGAATGGCGACACGGAAGGCTTCGGGCTGGTGTTTCTGGAAGCCAATGCCTGCGGCCTGCCCGCCATCGCCGGCCGCGACGGCGGCAGCCCCCATGCGGTGCAGGATGGCGTGAACGGCCTGCTGGTGGATGGCACATCGGTGGAGGCCATCGCCGCGGCCATGACCCGGCTGCTGGAAGATGGCACGCTGCGGGACCGGCTGCGCACGCAAGGCTTGGCAGTGGCGGCAAAGGCGGGGTGGGGGACGAAGACGCAGCGGTTTCTCAAGCTTTGTGATTGAAGGAAGGAAGAATCTTCTTTCTTGAAAGAAAGAAGCAAAGAACTTTTATACGGCTGTCGCGGACTCCCCGGAAACACTCCAGCCTATTGATCAGGGCACGCGGCATGGACGACAAGGGCGGCTGAATAGGAAGACCGGGCCGTCCATGCTGCGTATGATGACAGGTGAGGCCCCCCCAACATCCGCGGGCGCGGACGCACTCTGGATCGATCTCGTCAGCCCCACCCAGGCCGAACGCGCCGAGGTGGAGCAGGCCACAGGCCTGCCGGTGCCGGATCGCGACTCGGTGGCCGAAATCGAAAATTCCAGCCGCCTGGTCAACCGCGACGGCATACTCACCCTCAGCACCCCCATGCTCAGCCGCGCGGCAAACGGCGACCTGGTGGCCGCCCCCATCGGCTTCGTGGTGGCGCCAAACCGCCTTCTCACCCTGCGCTACGCCGGCTCCGTCGTGTTCGACGGATTCGCCGAGAATTTCCGCCTGGCCGGCCAGCCCCGCTCCGGCATGCAGCCCTTCCTGGGCGTTCTGGAAGCCCTGGTGGACCGGCTGGCCGACGTGCTGGAGCAGCTCGGCGCCGAGCTCGATGCCATATCGGCCGACATCTTCAACAGCGGCGCCGGCGGCCGCGCGCCCTCCCGCCGGCGCGATGCCTTCCTGCAGGTCACGCTCGCCGATGTCGGCCGCAAAGGCGCGCACATCTCCCAATTGCGCGACGGCTTGCTCGGGGTTGGCCGCATCGTGCGCTTCGTGGCCGAAACCGCCCCAGCCTGGCTGCACGAAACCGAGCAGAAGCGCCTCAAGGTGCTTGACCGCGACATCGCTTCGCTTGCCGATTACGACACGCAGCTGACCAACAAGATCCAGTTCCTGCTCGATGCCACCTTGGGCTTTATCAATATCGAGCAGAACAACACGATCAAGGTCCTCACCGTCGTCAGCATCGTCGGCATCCCGCCCACCTTCATCGCCAGCATGTACGGCATGAATTTCAAGAACATGCCCGAACTGAACTGGACCTACGGCTACGAATACGGCCTGGCCCTGATCGCGCTCAGCATTGTGATCCCGCTGGTGATCTTCTGGCGCCGCGGCTGGTTATAGGATGACAATGCCAATGCCAGACCGGATCGCCTATAAAATCCTAACCGCCGCCGAACTGGCGCAGATGCAGCGCGACGGCGTATTCCATGGCGCGGCGATCGATATCACCGACGGCTACATCCATCTCTCCAGCGCCGCCCAGCTTGCGGAAACGCTGGAAAAGCATTTCCCCGCGATCGACGGCCTCATGCTCGCCGCTGTCGATCTCGCGCGCCTTGGCGACACGGTGCGCTGGGAACCATCCCGCGGCGGCCAGCTCTTCCCGCACGTCTACGGCGCGCTGCCCATACACGCGGTGCTCGCGACGGCGCCGGTGGAGCGCATGGCTGATGGATCGGTGAAGTTGCCGGCGTAAGGCCAAGTTTTATCCATGCGCGCGCGCTGCCGGCAAGGCGCGCATCAATAGGCAAAAGCTTTTTGCTTCTTGTTTTCAAAAAAGAAGTTCTTCCTCCCTTTCCCCAATTACCGCATTCAACCCATGCCCCGCCGGCCCCCTCTCCCGCGCCCACAGCAGCGCAGTCGCCACAAAACCCAGCGTTGCCAGCACGCCGAACAACCACAGCATCGGCAGATACCCCCCCGGATTATGCGCCCCCGCATGGCTGGCATCGTTCAGCCACCCCGCCGCCAGATTGCACACCGCCATCCCCGCGCTCTGCAGCACATTGATCAGCCCATACGCAGTGCCCAGCCGCCGCGGTGCCACCAGCATGGCGGTTGCCGGCCAGATCACCGCGGGAACCACGGAAAAACTGATCCCCATCATCATCGTCGATATCCACAAACTCCAATCCGTTGCCGCCAGCGTGGCAAACGTCAGCGGCATCAGCGCGGCGCCCAGCGTCAGCAGCATGGCGCGGTGGCCGAAACGATCGGCGATCCTGCCGAACACCGGGGTTGCGAAAATCGCCGTAAAAAACACCCAGCTGTTCACCAGCCCCGCCTGCGGCAGCGAAAGCCCCTTCGCATCCTGAAAAAACGCAATCGCGAACGTGCTGCGGAACGGAAAAAACACCGAGGCAAACAGCACATTCAGCGTGAGGATATACCAGTACGATCGATCGAAGCCGCCGATATCCAGCATCTGAGCCCACATGCTCCGCCCGCCGAGGACAACACCACCACGGCGCCGATCCAGCCGCCAATAGGCCAGTGCGGCGGCGAAACTGATGCCGGTGAGCCCCGCCGCGAGCCATAACGGCGGCCGCCACCCGCCTTCATACAGGCCGGAGGCCCAGCTCGGCGAAATATCCGCCATATAGGATCCCACGCGTGCCAGGCTGAACAGCAGTGACATCGCAAGCGCCGCGCGTTCCGCCGCAAACCATTGCGCCACCCCTGCCAGCAGCGCGATCAGCAGCGTCTCCTCCCCGATCCCGAACAGAAACCGCCCCAGCACCATCACGCCGAACGGCTCGCCGATGGCCGTCAGCACCGCGCCCACGCAACAGAACGCGGCGGTGCCCACAGCCGCCCGCGCCGCCCCGAACCGGTCGATCACCAGGCCCCCCACCAGGGAGAGCGCGATATTGGGCAGCCCGATCACGCCGTTCAGCAGCCCGATCTGCGATTGGCTGAACCCGCGCTGCGTGTGCAGCAGCCCCGCCAACGGAGCCACCGAGTCAAACGCGTAATAATTGCCGGCGATCGCCAGGCTGAGCAGTGCCAGCACCACCCATTTTGATTCCCCCGTGCGCACGGCCCCTCCAGACAAAGTAGCAAGAAAGAATGTTCTTTTTTGAAAAAAAGAACCAAAAAACTTTTACGTATTTGCACACGCTGCCGGCGAGCCTCGCACCAACAGACAAAAGTTTTTTGCTTCTTTTTTTCAAAAAAGAAGACCTTTCTTACTTTATCCTTGCCCCCTGCCGACGCAACTCCCCCTGCACCACATGCATATCCACACTATCCAGGCTCCGCCCAGCCTTGATCGAAACCGCCGCCGCCACCCCAGCCCCCTGCCCCGCCACCGCGCAGCACATCATGTTGCGCACCGCCGCATGCGAAATCTTGTCCCCCCCGATGCTCCGCCCCGCAACCAGCAGATTGCCAATCTTCCTCGGCAGCAGCGCGCGATACGGCACATGAAAGTACCGCCCGGTCGTCGGCAGGATCAAAACGCCATATCCATCGATGAATTCAGGGAAAATTCCCACGCTATCCTCAAACCGCGCCTGCCCGCGCACATCTTCCTCGGTCAGGTTATACACCGCGTCGATCTTGCGCGTGTCCCGTATGCCCAGCGTCATGCCGAAATTGCGCAATTTGGCATCCTCGCAGCCGGGCATGAAGCGCTTCAGCGCCGCCACCGCCAGCACCGCCTGCCGCCGCCCCTCGATCTCGCCGCGAGTCAGATCGTCCGGGTTCGTCCCGTCGCATGCAAACAGATGCACCATATTCAGATAAGTCAGATCGCCCTGATCCGAAACCGTGCCCCAGGTTCCGGCGATCGTGGCCAGATTGTCCGGCAGCAGCCCCGCCTCCAGCGCCATTTTGAATGGCTTGCGCAGGAATGGCGAGAACAGCGCATCTTCCTTGCCGTCGGTTGCGATATCCCACTCGCCATTGCCGCCCCAATCGGCATAGGTTTGCGGATCGGCCTTCACCTGCGCGATGAAGCGCGCCTTGTTCACCCCGTTCATCGAGAACATCACCGAGGCCGAGAGCATTTTTTCCCGCGGCGTCTTATGCACCGGCGCGCCGGCGCGGGCCGCGATATCCGCATCGCCGGTCGCATCGATCACCCGCTTGGCCAAAATCGCCTCCCGCCCCGCCTTGCTCTCCACGATCACGCCGTGGATCGTGTCCCCCTCCATGATCGGCGCCACGCACAGCCGGTGCAGCATGGGGTGGATGCCGGCTTCCGCCACCATCACATCGGCCACGTATTTGAACATCTCCGCATCCAGCGCATGGCTCATGGATTGCGGCTCCGGCGCGGCCGCCCCCATAGCCTTCGCCCGCGCTTCCAGTTCCGGCCCGATCCCTTCGCTATCGATGGTGGCCGGATGGCGATACCAGGCGAACCCCTCCACCCCCACCTGGGTGATATTGCCCCCGAAACATCCATACCGGTCGACCAGCGTCGTCTCCACCCCCGCCCGCGCCGCCGCCAACGCCGCCGCCAGCCCCCCCGGCCCGCTGCCGACGACCAGCACGTCGGTTTGGTGCACGACATCGATCTGGCGGGATGGTTCGGTGATACGCATCATTTTCTTGCACGACCTGGGCTGGAGGCGATCTGGGTCCGACCCGAGAGGGTAAAATCTAACACTGGAGCCGACATGTTTTCTGATAGGCGAGAGGCTTTGAAGCGGAGGTTGGAAAGCCGCTCTTAGTCTTTCTAAGAAACTGTAGACCTTTATTTCACCAAGCGCATGGGTACCGCAATAAGATTTGAGGCCTGATCGGTGAAAATGGTGCCACGCGAGCGACACCCTGTGTCAGCGTCATTGAAAATTCAGAGATTCCAGGAAGCAGATGATCGCCTCATTCACCGGCATCGGATGAGTGAGATTTGCGGCATGGCCGGCACCCTCCACCACCACCATGGGCCAGGCCCCTGGCAGAGCCGCGCGCATGGCTTCTGCGCGATATAATTCGATCGCGGCGTCAGAGGTTCCATGAATAACCAAAGCGGGCACTTCGATCTTTGAAATCACCTTCGAAATGTCATCGCGCGAAATCAAAGTGGTGAAGACGCCAATCAGGTTGGGTGCCTTCATTGCGCGCCACTTCTCTTTCCAGGTGCCGGCGCCATTGCAGCCTTCGCCCAGGATGATATGAGCGATGGTCGCAGCCGTCTAGTCTGAAAGCCCGTTTTTTGCCCAATCGCCAATCATCTTCTCATAGGCAGGCGTTTTGGTCTTATCCTCGATCTCCGCCTGGGTGTCGATCAATATCAAAGCCCGAACAAGCGACGGGTGCGTCAGGGCACAGCGCAGGGACAAGTAGCCGCCTTGTGACATACCCACCAAAACGGCACGCTCAACCCCGGCATGGCGCAGGACGGCAGCGAGATCATCCGCGGAGTCATAGTATGAAAAAGGCTCCAGCGTGTCGCGGGCGGTCCGGCCGTGTCCGCGTTCGTCCCAGGAAATGCAACGGTAACGGTCTTTCAGCGCCGCCACTTGCGGCGCGAACATGTCATGATCCATCAATAATCCGTGTGAAAAAATAATCACAGGTAGATCACTTCCAGTATCCTCGTAGTAAATTTCAATCTGCCCGTTCTTCACAGATGGCATTGTTCTCTCTCATTCATAAGATCATCTCTGGGGACGATCGTTTTCATCAATCTACCTAGCCAAGCTGGGCGTTGCGGTTAATCGTTGATTACACGGAAGAAAGGCCTTCTTCTTTGAAAGAAAGTCGCAAAAAACCTCCATCACTTCGCGCGCGCTGCCGGCGCGCCTCGCGCCAACAGTCAAAAGTTTTTTGCTTTTTTTTTCAAAAAAGAAGATTCTTTCTTCAATGCGCCACGAACCCCCCATCCACCGGCAACGCCACACCCAGCACAAAACTCGCCCCAGGGCTGCACAGCCACAACACCGCCGACGCAATCTCCTCCGCACACCTCATCCGCCCGATCGGCTGATCGCGCAGAAATTCCTGTGGCCGGCCCCGGCCAGCGTTTCCGTCGCCGCGCCCAACGCCCTCTCATCGCGGTCCGCCAACACCACGGCCGCGCCCGCTTGCGCAAAAGCCGCCGCCGTCGCCAGCTCCATCCCGGAGCCCGCACCCGTCACAAGGGCAACCTGGCCCGTGAAATCATAGGTCGGGTTCATGACCTGTTACCCCGGTATTCCGCCTCGCTGACATGCTCCATCCAGTCCACAACCGATCCGTTCAGCCGTTCCTGGATAGCGATATGGCTCATCGCCGTGGTGGCCGTGGCGCCGTGCCAATGCTTCTCCCCCGGCGCAAACCACACAACGTCGCCCGGCCTGATCTCCTCGATCGGCCCGCCCTCGCGCTGAACCCACCCGCACCCGGCCGTCACGATCAGCGTCTGACCCAGCGGATGCGTGTGCCACGCCGTGCGTGCCCCCGGCTCGAAGGTCACCAGAGCACCACCCACCCGTGCCGGGTCCGGCGCCGTGAACAACGGATCAACACGAACGGTGCCCGTGAACCAATCCGCCGGGCCCCGGCCGGAGGGCTGCGCGCCCACACGTTTTATCTCCATGGTAACCAACGCCCTTCCTGTGTCTGAGCCACAGGTAGGAACTGCGCGCGCCGGCGACTAGCCGGTGAAACCGGGATGAACTTATAAGATAAGCTTGTTAATGCTAGCGAAGGCGGGCAAGTGGAAGGAAGGCCTTCTTTTTTGAAAAAAAAGAAGCAAAAAACTTTTGACACTTGGCGCGCACCTGGCCGGCAGCGCGCGCAAAGGGAGAAAAGTTTTTTTCTTCTTTTTTGCAAAAAAGAAGGGCCTTCCTTTGCCTAATGCGCGCTCGCCCCCTCCGCCCCAATGCCCGTCTGCGACCTCACATAAAGCCCTTCATACTTCGCCGCCTCCGCCAGCGAAGATGCGGACCTTTCCGCCATCACACTGCCGAGCCAGCATCCGAAAAACGCCAGCGGCATCGAAAACAAAGCCGGGCTGTCATACGGAAAAATCGCCGTCGCATGGCCAAGCACCTTCACCCAGATGCCGGGGCTCAGCACCGTCAGCCCCACGGCCGAAACCAGACCCAGCCAGCCGCCCAGCACCGCACCCGTGGTATTGAACCTTTTCCAGTACATGTTCAGCAACAACACCGGGAAATTGGCGCTCGCCGCCACCGCGAAGGCCAGCCCAACCATATAGGCCACGTTCAACTTCTCGAACGCCAGGCCGAGCCCGATCGCCAAGAAACCAAGCCCGATCGAGGCAATGCGCGAAACCACCACCTCGCCGCCGTCGCTCACCTGTCCGCGCCGGAAGACGCTTGCGTACAGATCGTGGCTCACGGCCGTCGCACCCGCCAGCGTCAGGCCGGAAACCACAGCCAGGATAGTGGCAAACGCGACCGCGCTCACAAACCCCTTCAGCGCCGATCCGCCCACCGCATCGGCCAGGTGGATCGCCACCATGTTGCCGCCGCCATGCACCACGCCATGCGTCACATAGGCGGCGTTCTGCCCAACCATGCTGATCGCCGCGAAGCCGATGATGAAGGTCAGGATGTAGAAATATCCTATCAGACTGGTCGCCCAGAACACCGATTTACGCGCTTCCTTCGCATCCGAAACGGTGAAGAAGCGCATCAGGATGTGCGGCAGACCCGCCGTGCCGAACATCAGGGCAATCCCCAAGGATAATGTCGAAATCGGATTCTTGTATTGCAGCCCAGGCGACATGATCGCCAGTCCCTTTGGGCTGGCCTTCACCGCGGCGGCAAACATCTTGTTCAGATCGAAACCGAAATACGCCAATGCCGCTAAAGCCATGTAGGTGGCGCCGATCAGCAGCAGCCCCGCCTTGATGATCTGCACCCAGGTGGTCGCGATCATGCCGCCGAACGTCACATACAGGATCATCAGCACGCCCACGATCACCACGGCATCGGCGTAGGAGAGCACCGGGAACAGCAGATGCACCAACTGCCCCGCGCCCACCATCTGCGCGATCAGGTAGAACGCCACCACCACCAGCGAACTCACCGCGGCAAAGCTGCGCACCGGCACGGCGGAAAGCCGGTAGGCCGCCACATCGGCAAAACTATATTTGCCCAAATTGCGCAGGCGCTCCGCCATCAGAAACATGATGATCGGCCAGCCCACCAGAAAGCCGATGGAATACAGCAGCCCATCGAACCCGGCGGTATACACCAGCGCCGAAATTCCCAGGAACGACGCAGCCGACATATAGTCACCCGCAAT
>PKZM01000032.1 GCA_003133065.1 Acetobacteraceae bacterium | reverse complement strand
ACGACGTTCTTGCCGTGTTGGCCGTTTTGCAGAAGTTCCAGCATGGGCAGGCCATGCAGGGCTTGCCAGAGGGCGTTTGGCAGCAGGAGTGCGGCGGCGATCAGGATGCCTTGCCAGAAGCGGAGTGTTGCGAAGGGCCGCCGGTTTGTGATGGCCAGGGCGAGCAGCAGCGCGGCGGCGGCGANNCGAACGCCGCGCCGGCGCCGAGCCACCAGGTGGGCGAGCGAAGCAGCGCGCGGCCGGTGCACAGGATGGCCAGCGGCCAGAGCCACATCTGCGTTGAATCCGGCCCGAGCTGCGTGCCGAAGGCGAGCAGGATCGGCGCCAGCGTGGCGCCGATGACCGCGAGCAGGCAGGCGAGCCGGCCGCCGCCCATGTCGCGCGTCAGCGCGGCCACGGTGTATGCCATGGCGGCCGCGAGTGCTGCCGGAATCATACGGATAGCGATGAGCGAGGTGCCGAAGACCTGCGAGGCGGCGGCCAGCAATGGCACCAGCGGCGGCTGATCGACATAGCCGAACGCCGGATGCCGGCCGCAGACGATGAAATAGAGTTCGTCGCGGAAGAACCCGTAATGCGGATTGCCGGCGAGGTGGAGGAGGAAGGTGAGGGCCGCGAGGCCCACGCCCTGGGTTGTTGCGGAGATGCGCATGGTGGGCCTGCTCCGCCTATCAGATGAACGGTTATCTGCCCAATTGCGGCATTCTCTGGATATCCCGCGGCTTATCGCCAGCACTCGACCTTTGTGGTGAAGCCGCGCGCCATGTCGGCAACGCTTGCCGGATCCAGGCCCGAGGGGCCGCCGGCCGACTCGGTCAAGTTCACCTTGATGGCGGCCAGGTAGTCGCGCGCGGTGTTTGCCTTGGTGGCGAAGTTGACGTTTTCAGGCACCGCCCCGCCGGTGGCCACGGCCAGGGCCAGGCCGTTCAGGATGGAGGTTGCGATGCCGGCCACCCGCCCGGAACTGTCCAGCACCGGCCCGCCGCTATTGCCGGGCTGCACCGGGGCGCTGAACTGGAACAGCTTCGGGTCGCCACGCATGCCGGATAGCGCGGTCAATGAACCGGTGGTGACCGCCATTTCCGGCGAGACAAGGCCGCCGAGCGGAAAGCCGGTTGCAATGAGGGGCTCGCCGGGACGCAAGGTCTGGCTGTCGCGGAAGCGGGCATAGGCGTGGGTGTGTGCGTCGATTTTCAGCAGGGCCAGATCGAGCTTCACATCGCTGGCGACCAGGGTGGCGCCGACCGGCGTGGTGCCGGCCGTGGTGGTGATCCGGATGTCCGGGCAGTTGGCGATGACGTGGCTGGCGGTGAGCACATGGCCGAGCGCGTCGATCACGATCCCCGAGCCGTTGCTGAACGGGCGGCCGGGCCGCCGCGCATGGGGCGCCTCGGCCACCCCGGCGCCGGTGCCGGATAGCGTGGCCGCATCATCCTGCACGCTACGCACGAAGGACATCAGGCGCGGCGGGCCTGGCGGCGTGCCCGGATCGAAGCTCGCGGCCAGCGGCGCGGCGCCGTCCGCCCGGCGCATCTGCCAGGTGCCGACCCATGGGCCGGCGTTGTTCGGGCGGGCGGATTGCACCTGGAACCACAAAACATAGTCGGCGCCGGCGGCGTCCGGCCAGACGGTGTCGTTGGCTTCGGCGATGTCGGCCGCCGCGAAGGCCCCGCTTTGCACCACCGAATCGGCCGTTTGGTGCAGTTCCAGCCGCTGCATCTCTGTCTGGAACTCGGTGGCGCCGTTCTGCACGCCGCGCATCCGCTGCAAGGCCAGCAAACGCAGCCTGTCGTGATCGGGTATGATGATGTGCAGCCGGGCCGGAAGGGGGTTGGCCACCGGCGTGATCTGGCCGACCACCAGGGCGAAGCGCAGGTTCATCCGGTTGAGTTCGTCGGTGGGCGCCACGATCTGCCCGCCCTCCGTGAGCCTGGCGATGCCGCTATAATCATAGGCGCCCGGCTGGGCCGAGGATGGCGCGGGGATTGCGCCCGGTGGCGGCTGATAGGCGCCCGCGGTGTTGATGGCGATCGACACGCCGCCGGGGCGGCGCGCCGGCATCGGTGTGCATCCTGCCAGGGCGATGAAGCCGGCCGCGCAAAGCAAAGGGCCCAGTTTGGTCGGCATCGCCATAACGTTGCATCACTCCATCGTGTGCCACGACGATATGGGAGTGGCGTGGATTGACAAGCGATTCCGGGTGGGTGCGGGCGTGAGGCTGGACAGGACGGACCGCACGGCAAGTGATCCACGGCGTGCGAACAGCGGCAGTTGCGAAGAGACGATGCAAGTCGAGCCAGCATCTGAAATTGTGGTGTCCCCGGCGGGATTCGAACCCACGGCCCCAGGATTAGGAATCCTGTGCTCTATCCTGCTGAGCTACGGAGACACAGGGCCCCTCCATAGCCGAGGATGGAAGCCGCGTCAGCAGGGGAAGTGAGGCGGAGACGAAGGCGGGGAACACGGCGCGGGCGGGGACTTTCGTCAGGAGCAGGGGCGGTGCATCCTCGCGGGGTGAACCCCATGTCGGGGGGAGATGACACTCGCAAAGGCCAGGAATGATTGACGCCGCGGCGCTGCATCGCGCCACACTGACACTGGATAGCCATATCGACATCCCCTGGCCGCACTCGCCCGATCCGTTCGGCCCCACCATGCGGCATGTGGATATGCCCAAGATGGCGGCCGGCGGGCTGGATGTGGGCTGCTTCGCGGCCTTCGTGCCGCAAGGGCCGCGCACCCCGGCCGATTGCGCCGATGCCACCGCCCGGGCCTTCGCCATGCTCACCACCATTCGCGGCATGGGCGCCAGCCGCCTGGGGCTGACGGCGCGGGTGTGCAGCACAGCGGGCGAGATCGAGGCGGCGAAGCAGGACGGGGTGCTGGCCGTGGTGCCGGCGATCGAGAACGGCCATGCGATCGGCCAGGATCTCGGCCTGATCGCGCGCTTTCGGGCGCTGGGCGTGATCTACATCACCATCACCCATAACGGCCACAATCTGCTGAGCGACAGCGCCAACCCGCGCCGGGATCTGGGCGATTCCGAAACCCTGCATGGCGGGCTTTCCCCACTGGGACGGGAAGCGGTGGCGGAGATGAACCGCGTGGGCATCCTGGTGGATATCTCCCATATGTCGCGCCAGGCGATGCTTCAGGCGGTGCAGCTCTCCCGCGCGCCGGTGGTGGCCACCCATTCCTGCGCCAGCGCGCTGTGCGACCACCCGCGCAACCTGGATGATATGCAGCTGGATGCGCTGCGCGATACCGAAGGCCTGGTGCAGATTACCGCCATGCCGCCGTTCCTGCGCCCCAAAGGCCGCGCGGACGATACCGGCGTTGCCGCCTTCTGCGACCATGTGGATTACGTGGTGAAGCGCATCGGACTGGCCCATTGCGGCATCAGCAGCGATTTCGATGGCGGCGGGGCGATCAAGGGTTGGAGGGATGCCAGTGAAAGCCCGAATATTACCGCCGAGCTGGTGCGGCGGGGGTATGGGCATGCGGAGATCGCGGCGCTTTGGGGGGGGAATTTTTTGAGGGTGATGCGGGCGGCGGAGAGGGTGAAGGAAGATGTTCTTTTTTGAAAAAAAGAACCAAAAAACTTTTGCCGTGCTGTCGCGGACTCTCCGGCAGCGTACCCCATAGGTAAAAGTTTTTTGCTTCTTTTTTTCAAAAAAGAAGAATCTTTCTTACTTCTTCGGATTTGGAAACGCCGCTACCCCCGCATGCCCCTCGGCATCCACCGCCCTAATGCCAAACAGCCAGTCATCCTTTGAAAACGGCAGGGTGGCGGAGGTGGTGTTCCCCACATTGGTGGAACTGGTCCATGTCGCGTCTGTCGTCGCGCGGCGCAGGATTTCATAGCGGGCGGCGCCGGGCACGGGGGACCAGGTGAGGGTGGTGTCGTTGGTCAGGTCCTTCACCAGGATGGCGGCGTGGGCTGGGCGGCCGGGGCCGGAGGCCAGGGCGGCGAGAACGGCGACGTTGGTGCGGGTGACTTGCGCCAGATAGGAAAAATCCATGAAGCGCAGCAGGTCGCCGTATTGCACGCCGCCTTCCAGGCGAACGTTCTGGTGCTGGTGGGCGAAGGTTTCGGCGGGTTCCACGAAGCGGATGGCGGGGTAGCCGGCGTCGGTAAAGGATTCCTGATCGCCGCCGCGCAGGAAGCGGTCGGCGCGGAAGATCAGCGTGCCGTGCAGGCCGGGCACGTAGAGGTCGCCTGTGGACTGGGCGAAGCGCGCGAGTTCGCGGGAGGGGGAGTCGTTTTCGGTGCCGAGGATGTTGACCTTTCTCGGGTCGGCGCCGGCCGGCAGGGCTTCGGAGAAGATGCGCACGGTGCCGGAATCTGTCTGGCCGTTGTCGCCGGTGGAGGCGCCGATGATGTCGTTGTTCAGATCGCCCTGGATATCGGCGCCGGCGGCTTTCAGCGCCTGGGCGTGGTGGGCGGAGCCGAACAGGCCCTGCTCCTCGGCGTCGTAGGTTGCGAAGATGATGGTGGCGTGAATGGGCAGGTGGGCCAGAACGCGCGCGGCTTCCAGCACGGCGGCGGTGCCAGATCCGTTGTCGTCGGCGCCTGGGGCATCGGCGGTGCCGTCGGTCACGTCGGAATTGCGGGAATCGTAGTGGCTGGACATCACATAGGTGCGGCCGCCGGGTTCGTCGCCGCGCAGGGTGGCGACCACGCTGGAGATCAGCGTGTCGTGCGGGATGCGTTTGCCGTCGGCCTTCTGGGTGTAGCCGTCCAGGGTGACGGTCATGCGGCCGGCGGTGCCGGCGGCGATCAGGCGGAACTGGCTGGCGATCCAGTCGCGAGCGGCGAGCACGCCGCGGCCGGGGGCGGCGGTGGTGGAGAGGGTGCTGCGGGTGCCGAAGGCGACGAGGTGTTCATCTGTGGCGCGCAGGCGGGCGGCGGAGACGGATTGGACGGCCCGCAGGATGGCGGGATCCTGGCCAACGGGGGCGGCGAAAGCCGGTGCCGCCGCCAGCCAGGCGAGCAGGATAAGGGCAAGCGGGGGGCGCTGCATGGGTGAGGGACCAACTGTTGATGCCCAGAGATGCCATCAGAACGGGATCTCGTCATCCAGGTCGCCGCCGCTCGGCTCCCAACTTGGGCCGCCGCCACCGCCGGCGGGGCGTGCGGCCGCGGCCGGCTTGGCAGGCTGCGCGCGCGGGGTGTAGCCGCCGCTATCGCCGCCATAGCTGCTGCCGCCCTCGCCGCCGCGGCCGTCCAGCATCGTCAGTTCGCCGCGGAAGCGGGCGAGAACAACCTCGGTGGTCTCACGCTCCTGGCCATCCTTGTCGGTGTATTTGCGGGATTCGAGCGACCCCTCCAGATAGACCTTGGCACCCTTCTTGAGGTATTTCTCCGCCACCTCGCCCAGGCGCTCGTTGAAGATGGCAATGCGGTGCCACTGAGTCTTCTCCTTGCGCTCCCCGCTCATCTTGTCGTTCCAGGATTCGGAGGTGGCGATGGAGAAGGAAACCACCTTGCCGCCGTTCTGCATGGTGCGGACCTCGGGGTCCCGCCCCAGATTGCCTACCAGGATCACCTTGTTCACGCTGCCGGCCATGGCGCTATCCTTGTCGAATTGTGTGGTTGCCGAGTCTGCCTGCTATTACCCCCGGGCTGCGGCCCGAACGCAAGGGCGCGGCCGATCGGTTTGGTATCGCAACATATTAACATAAGAACGGTTGCATGTCCCACCCATTATTCAACCTGTCGGGCAAGGTAGCGCTGGTTACCGGCGGCAACAGCGGTATCGGGCTGGGCTTCGCTGAGGGTGTTGCCCTGGCCGGCGCGGATGTGGCGATCTGGGGCACCAACCAAGCCAAGAACGCGGCCGCCGTGGAAAAGCTGGCGGCACACGGCACGCGGGTGGAAAGCTTCCTGTGCGATGTGGGCGATGAAGCGGCGGTGGAGGCGGCGTTCAAGGAAACGCTGGCGCGGTTCGGCCGGGTGGATGGCTGCTTTGCCAATGCCGGCGTCAGCGGCCGGGGTGCGGCCTCCTTCACCGACATGACTCCCGCCGAGTGGGCGCGGGTGATGCGCGTGAATCTAGATGGCGTGTTCCTCACCTTTCGCGCGGCTGCCCGGCACATGGTGGCGCGCGGCGGGGGCGGCGTGCTGGTGGCAACATCCTCGATGGCCGCCATATCCGGCGCCGCCCGCAATGAGCATTACGCCGCAACCAAGGGGGCGGTGATCTCCATGATCCGCGCGCTGGCGGTGGAATACGCCCGCCATGGCATACGCGCCCACGCCGTGCTGCCGGGGTGGGTGGAGACGGGCCTGACTGAGACCCTGTTCGCCACCGAACGCTTCGCCGCGGCCGCGAAGCCGCGAATCCCGATGCGGCGCTGGGGAAAACCGGAGGATTTTGGCGGCATCGCGGTGTATATGATGAGCGATGCGTCCGCCTGGCATACGGGGGAGAGTTTTCTGATTGATGGGGGGTATATGCTCTTCTAAAAAAAGAAAGTGTTCTTTTTTGAAAAAAAGAACCAAAAAACTTTTGCCTCTTGGCGTACGCTGCCGGCGAGGCGCGCACCATATGAATAAAAGTTTTTTGCTTCTTTTTTTCAAAAAAGAAGATCTTTCTTTGTGGAGTTCTCGTGTCATCCATCACCGTCCGCGGCGCCCGCGAGCATAACCTCAAGAACATCGACGTTTCGATCCCGCGCGATCAGCTGACGGTGATCACTGGCCTTTCCGGCAGCGGAAAGAGCTCGCTGGCGTTCGACACGATCTATGCCGAGGGCCAGCGCCGCTATGTGGAGAGCCTTTCCTCCTATGCGCGGCAGTTTCTGGAGCTGATGGGCAAGCCGGATGTGGACAGCATCGAGGGGCTTTCGCCGGCGATTTCCATCGAGCAGAAAACCACCAGCCGCAATCCGCGCAGCACCGTGGGCACGGTGACGGAGATCCACGACTATATGCGCCTGCTGTGGGCGCGGGCCGGCGTGCCGTATTCGCCGGCGACGGGGTTGCCGATCGAGGCGCAGACGGTGAGCCAGATGGTGGATCGCGTGCTGGCCATGAAGGAGGGCACGCGGCTGCTGCTGCTGGCGCCGGTGGTGCGGGACCGCAAGGGCGAATACCGCAAGGAGCTGGCGGAGCTGCAACGGCGCGGGTTCACGCGTGCCAAGGTGGATGGCAAGCTGTACGAAATTGCCGAGGNNCAGCGGCTGGCGGATAGTTTCGAAACCGGGCTTGGCATGGTGCCTGATGGCATCGTGTATGCCGAGGATGCCGATAGCGGCGAGCGCACCGTGTTTTCCTCGCGCTTCGCCTGCCCGGTGAGCGGTTTCACGATCGAGGATATCGAGCCACGGCTATTTAGTTTTAACTCCCCCCACGGCGCCTGCCCGGCTTGCGATGGGCTGGGCGTGGAGATTTTCTTCGATCCGGCCATGGTGGTGCCGGATGAGCGCCGCAGCCTGGCTGAAGGGGCGATCGCGCCCTGGACGGGGGCGATGAGCCCGTATTTCGATCAGACGCTGCAAAGCCTGGCCAAGCATTTCAAGGTGACCACGCGCACGCCCTGGGCGGAGCTGCCGGAGCGGGT
This sequence comes from Acetobacteraceae bacterium, assembly GCA_003133065.1. Classification (GTDB taxonomy): domain Bacteria; phylum Pseudomonadota; class Alphaproteobacteria; order Acetobacterales; family Acetobacteraceae; genus BOG-908. The sequence continues at coordinate 7,146 of PKZM01000032.1, read as the reverse complement.
GCGCGATGCCATTTTGAACGGCACCGGCGATGTGCCGGTGGAGATGACTTACAAGGACAGCGTGCGCGCCTACAGCGTGAACAAGCCGTTCGAGGGTGTGCTGAAAAACCTCGAGCGACGCTGGAAGGAGACGGATAGCGCCTGGGTGCGCGAGGAGATGAGCCGGTATCAGGCGGAAAAGCCGTGCGCCGTGTGCAAAGGCGCCCGGCTGAAGCCGGAGGCGCTGGCAGTGAAGATCGATCAGCGCACCATTGCCGAGGCCTCGGATCTATCCATTCGCAACGCGCTTGAATGGTTCAAGGGTGTTGAGAGCACGCTGACGAAGCAGCGGGCCGAGATCGCGCGGCGGATTTTGCGCGAGATTGTGGAGCGGCTACAGTTTCTGGTGGATGTGGGGCTGGATTATCTCAGCCTTTCACGCGGATCGACGACGTTGTCGGGTGGCGAAAGCCAGCGCATCCGGCTGGCGAGCCAGATCGGCAGCGGGCTGACCGGTGTGCTGTATGTGCTGGATGAGCCCTCCATTGGCCTGCATCAGCGGGATAATGAAAGGCTGTTGGGAACGCTGCAACGGTTGAAACGTCTGGGCAACACCGTGCTGGTGGTGGAGCATGACGAGGATGCGATCCGCCAGGCGGATTATCTGATCGATATGGGCCCGCGCGCCGGCGCCAATGGCGGCCATGTTGTGGCGCAGGGCACGCCGGCGGAGGTTGCGGCAAATCCGGCGTCTCTGACTGGCGATTATCTGAGCGGGCGGCGGCGGATAGAGGTACCGTCGCGGCGGCGGCCCTATGACAAGAACCGCGTGGTGACGGTGGTGGGGGCGACGGGGCATAATTTGAAGACCGTTACGGCCTCGTTTCCGTTGGGCACGTTTACCTGCGTGAGTGGTGTTTCGGGCGGGGGCAAATCCACGCTGGTGATCGATACGCTGTACAAGGCGGTTTCCCGCAAGCTGATGGGATCGGGTGAGGTGCCTTCGGCGCATACGCGCATTGACGGGTTGGGCCATCTGGACAAGATCATTGATATCGATCAGAGCCCGATCGGCCGCACGCCGCGCAGCAATCCGGCGACGTATACGGATCTGTTCGCGCCGATCCGCGATTGGTTCGCCGAATTGCCGGAAAGCCGTGTGCGGGGCTACAAATCCGGCCGTTTCAGCTTTAACGTAAAGGGTGGGCGCTGCGAGGCGTGCCAGGGCGACGGGCTGATCAAGATCGAAATGCATTTCCTGCCGGACGTGTTCGTGACCTGCGACACGTGCAAAGGGGCACGGTATAACCGGGAAACTCTGGAAATAAAATTCCGCGGCAAGTCCATTGCCGATATTTTGGCGATGACGGTGGATGAGGCGCAACCGTTCTTTGCGGCGGTGAACCGGATCAATGACAGGCTGACGATTCTGCAGCGCGTTGGCTTAGGCTATATCAGCCTGGGGCAGCAGGCGACCACGCTTTCCGGCGGCGAGGCGCAGCGCATCAAGCTGGCCAAGGAACTAGCGCGGCGCGCCACCGGCCGCACGCTCTATATTCTCGATGAGCCGACGACCGGGCTGCATTTCGAGGATACGCGCAAATTGCTGGAGGTGCTGCACGCGCTGGTGGATCAGGGTAATACGGTTGTGGTGATCGAGCATAATCTGGAGGTGATCAAGACCGCCGACTGGATTATCGACATGGGCCCCGAAGGCGGCGANNCCGGGGAGCCACACGGGGCGGTTCCTCGCACCCTTGCTACAACCTGTGCTATCTAGCACGGCGAAAAAGCGAAAGAGAGCGTAGATGAGTCTTCTTTTTTGAAAAAAAGAAGCAAAAAACTTTTGGTCATTTAGTCCCGCCGCTTTCCGGCGTGTCGGGTCCAATAGGCAAAAGTTTTTTGCTTCTTTTTTCAAAAAAGAAGACTCTTCTTTCCTTCAATAATGCACCACCCTTCCATACGCATCCAGCACCGCCTCATGCATGGTCTCGCTAACGGTGGGATGCGGAAACACCGTGTGCATCAGCTCCACTTCCGTCGTTTCCAGCGTACGCGCGATAGCATAGCCCTGGATCATCTCCGTCACTTCCGCGCCGATCATATGCGCGCCCAGCAGCGCGCCGGTTTTCTTGTCGAAAACCACCTTCACCATGCCTTCCGGCTCGCCCATCGCAATCGCCTTGCCATTGCCGATGAAGGGGAAATGGCCCACGCGCACCTCATGCCCCTCCGCCTTCGCGCGCGCTTCTGTAAGCCCCACGGAGGCGATTTGCGGGCGGCAATAGGTGCAGCCGGGGATGTTGGTCCAGTCGATCGGATGAACATCGGGCAAACCGGCAATCTTCTCGACGCAGACAACACCTTCATGGCTGGCCTTGTGCGCGAGCCAGGGTGCGCCGGCGAGATCGCCGATTGCGTAAATACCCGGCTCTGCCGTGCGGCAGAATTCATCGATAACCACATGCGTTCGCTCGACAACGATCTTGGTGCCTTCCAATCCCAGATCCTCTGTGTTTCCAACAATACCCGCCGCGGAGATAACCCGATCCACCGTGATCTTCTGCGTCTTGCCGCCGGCTTCCACGGTCACGGTGATGCTGTCGGCGGCCTTCTCAGCCGCGGTGACTTTCGCGTTGAGGTGGAAGGTGATGCCTTGCTTCTCGAACGCCTTCTGCGCGAAGGCGCTGATCTCCGCGTCTTCCACCGGCAGGATGCGGTCCATCACCTCAACCACCGTCACAGCCGCGCCCATGTTGCGAAAGAAGCTGGCGAATTCGATGCCGATGGCGCCGGAGCCGATCACGAGCAGTGATTTCGGCATCGTGGGCGGCACCATCGCATCCTTGTAGGACCAGATGAGTTTCCCGTCGCTCTCCAGGCCGGGCAGTTGGCGCGCGCGGGCGCCGGTGGCCAGGATGATATGCGGTGCCTTCAGCGTGGCCACGGCCGCGCCGTTCTTTGCAACCGATAGCGTGTGCGGGCCGGCGAGTTTCGCGTGCCCATCGAACACGGCAACCTTGTTTTTCTTCAGCAGATGGCCGACACCCGAAGCGAGCTGTTTCGCGATGGCACGAGACCGCTTCACGATCTTGTCCAGATCGAAGCGGATATTGTCGGCGGCAAAACCGAATTCGCCGAGATGGCCGAGCAGATGGTTGATTTCCGAACTGCGCAACAGCGCCTTGGTGGGGATGCAGCCCCAGTTGAGGCAAATGCCCCCCAGATGTTCGCGCTCCACCACCGCCGTCTTCATACCCAACTGCGCGGCGCGGATGGCGGCCACGTAGCCGCCGGGGCCACCACCGACGACGATCAGATCGAAGGATTGCTCTGCCATGATTTAAGGCTCCTGCGCGAGGCGCGCGATGCTTTCCGCGTTGAGTCGCTGCACCGTCCATCCGTCCATGCCGATGGCGCCGAGCGATCGGTAGAATTTGATCGCGTTCTCGTTCCAGTTCAGCACGGACCATTCTATGCGGCCGCACCCCGCCGCCTGCGCGCGCCTGGCCAGCGCGCGGAAGATGGCAGTGGCAATGCCCAAGCCCCGATGCTCCGGTTCTACGTAGATATCTTCAAGATACAGCCCGGGGCGGCCGGTGAAGGTGGAGAAATTATGGAACCAGGTGGCGATGGCAACAATCCTGCACTCGCGTTCCGCCACAAGCGCGTGGGCAACGGGATGTTCGCCGAAGAGCTGCTTGCGGAAATCCTGCCCGGTTGCCGTCGCTTCACTCTCCAGCCGCTCGAAAACCGCCAGATCCCGCACCAGCCGCGCGATATCCCCCGCATCATCCGGCCNNAGAAGCAAAGAACTTTTACTCATGGCGTGGGGCTTAAAGCATCAGGCTGAGGGGATCCTGCACCAGGGATTTGAACGCCGCGATCCATTCGGCGGCCAGCGCGCCGTCGATGACGCGGTGGTCGACGGAGAGGGTGACGGTCATTACCGTGGCGACAGCAAGCTGCCCATCCCGCACCACGGGGCGCTGCTCGCCGGCAGCCACCGCCAGGATGGCAGCCTGGGGCGGGTTGATGATTGCGGCGAAATCACGCACGCCATACATGCCCATGTTGGAGATGGAAAAGCTGCCGCCCTGGAATTCCTCCGGCTTCAGCTTGCCGGCACGGGCGCGCTCGATCAGCGATTTGGCCTCGCCGCTGATGGCGGCAAGGCCTTTCTGGTCCGCGTGGCGGATGATGGGGGTGATCAGCCCATCGGGGATGGATACGGCCACCGAGATATCCACATCGTCATACTGAAAAATGCCGGCGTCCGTAAAACTGGCATTCACCCGCGGCACGCGGCGGAGTGTCACGGCGCAGGCCTTGATCAGCAGGTCGTTCACCGAAAGCTTGAAGGCGCCAGGGCCATCCTTGGGCGAACGGCTGTTGAGGTCGGCACGCAACTTCAGAAGCGCATCCAGTTCCACATCGATGCTGACGTAGAAATGCGGCACCGTCTGCTTGGCCTCAGTGAGGCGGCGCGCGGTGACACGCTTGATGTTGTTCAGCGGCACCAATTCGCCCGGCGCGGTTATCGGGGCAGCGGGGCGCGGCGGGGCGGCCGGCGCGGCAACCGGCACGGGTGCCGGCGGCGAGGCGGCCGGAACGGCGGCCGGCTTGGCGCGCTGCTGGTAGGCATCGATATCGGCGCGGACAATGCGGCCATTGGGGCCGGTGCCCGTGAGCGTGGATAGGTTAATGCCGGCCTGCTGCGCCATGCGCCGGGCAAGGGGGGATGCGAAAATGCGCTCATGATCGCCGGCGTGGCCATTGGCCGCCGGCGGTGCCGCAGGGGCGGCCGGCTTGGGCGCCGGGGCCGCCAGCACGGGGGCGGCAACCTCGCCGGCCTCCTGCTTCGGCGCGGGCTTCGCTGCGGCAGCCGGCGCGCTGCCATCCTCCAGCACCGCGATCGGATCGTTCACCTTCACGCCGGCGGTACCATCGGCTACCAGGATCTTGCCCAGCACGCCCTCATCNNGCCTTGTCGGTCTCGATCTCGGCGATCACGTCGCCGGCGCTGATCTTGTCGCCCTCTTTCTTAAGCCAGCGGGCAAGCGTGCCCTCCGTCATGGTGGGGGAAAGCGCCGGCATCAGAATGTTGGTGGGCATGGCGAAACATATACCTCAGAGAATCTTCCGCACCGCATCCACCACCCAGGCGGGCTGCGGCAGGGCCAGTTTTTCCAGGTTGGCCGCATAGGGAAGCGGCACGTCAAGCCCGGATACGCGCACGGGGGGCGCATCCAGCCAATCGAACGCCTGCTCGATCACCTGCATGGCCACTTCGCAGCCGATGCCGGCATATGGCCAGCCTTCCTCTACCGTCACCAGGCGGCTGGTTTTCTTCACGCTTTCCACCACGGTGCCGATATCCAGTGGCCGCAGGGTGCGCAGGTTGATCACCTCGGCCTCGATTCCCTGCGCGCTCAGTTCCTCGGCAGCGTGCAGCGCCACGCCTACCATGATGGAATAGGCAACGATCGTCACATGCGTGCCGGTACGTTCGATCTTCGCGCGGCCGATCGGCAGGATGAAATCCTCATCCGTCGGGCAATCGAAGGTTTGCCCGTAGAGGATCTCGTTCTCCAGGAAGATCACCGGATTCGGATCGCGGATGGCGGCGCGCAGCAACCCCTTGGCATCGGCCGCGGAATAGGGGGCGATCACCTTCAGCCCAGGGCAATGCGCATACCAGCTCGCGTAATCCTGGCTATGCTGGGCGGCAACCCGGCTGGCGGCACCATTCGGGCCGCGGAACACGATCGGGCAGCCCATCTGGCCACCCGACATATACAGCGTCTTGGCAGCGCTGTTGATGATCTGGTCGATCGCCTGCATGGCGAAGTTGAAGGTCATGAACTCCACAATGGGCTTCAGCCCGTTCATCGCGGCGCCCACGGCCATGCCGGTAAAGCCGTGTTCGGTAATCGGCGTGTCCACCACGCGCTTCGGCCCGAACTCGTCCAGCAATCCCTGGCTGATTTTGTAGGCGCCCTGATATTGCGCCACCTCCTCGCCCATCAGGAACACATCGGGGTTGGCGCGCATTTCTGCGGCCATGGCATCACGCAGCGCCTCGCGCACCGTGGTCGGGCGCGAAGGGCCCCAATCCTTGTCGGGCGCGGCGGCGGCCATGATGTCCGGGGCGTGGGCCGGGACGGCGATTTCACGCGTGGCCTCGGCTTTGGCGGCCGGCTTGGGCGCTGCCGGCGCTTCCTTCGCAGCCGGCACCGCTTGGCCCTCGGCGGCCAGCACGGCGATCGGGGTGTTTACCGCGACGCCATCGGTGCCCTCATTCACCAGGATTTCGGCCAGGCGGCCTTCATCCACGGCCTCCACTTCCATGGTGGCCTTGTCGGTCTCTATCTCGGCGATCACGTCGCCGGCGCGGATGTCGTCGCCGATCTTTTTCAGCCAGCGGGCGAGCTTGCCCTCCGTCATGGTGGGCGAAAGGGCGGGCATCAGAACCTGGGTCATGGGTCTTTATGCCTCCAGCAGAATGTCGGTCCACAGCTCACGCGGATCGGGTTCGGGGCTGCTCTGGGCGAAGTCGGCCGCATCCTGGATCAGCGCCTTGGTCTCGTCCTCGATCTGCTTCAGCTCGGCTTCCGCCACACCGCGGGCAATCAGTTGGGCGCGGGCGGCAGTGATGGGATCGTGCTGCTCGCGCATGGCCTGCACTTCCTCGCGCGTGCGGTATTTCGCGGGGTCGGACATGGAGTGCCCGCGATATCGGTAGGTTTTCATCTCCAGCAGATACGGGCCGGCACCGCTGCGGCAATGCGCTACGGCCGCCTTTGCCGCTTCATACACGGCCACCACATCCATCCCATCCACCTGCACGCCGGGGATGCCCCAGGGAGCGCCGTTCTGCGAGAGATCGCGGGATGCGGATGCGCGCTCCACGCTGGTGCCCATGCCGTAGCGGTTATTCTCGATCACATACACGCAGGGCAGCTTCATCAGGGCGGCCAGGTTGAAGGATTCGAACACCTGGCCCTGGTTGCTGGCGCCTTCGCCCATATAGGTAATCGCCACGTTGGTGCTGCCGCGATACTGGTTGCTGAACGCCAGGCCCGTGCCCAGGCTCACTTGCGCGCCCACGATGCCGTGGCCGCCGAAAAAATTCTTCTCGCGGCTGAACATGTGCATGGAGCCGCC
>PKZM01000138.1 GCA_003133065.1 Acetobacteraceae bacterium | reverse complement strand
AAGAAAGAAGCAAAGAACTTTTAACTATTGCTTCTTTTTTTACTCAGCAGCGGAGGTGGTTTCCTTGGGCAGTTCGCGGGCCTTTTCGGCGATGCGGGCGGACTTGCCGCGGCGGCCGCGCAGGTAATAGAGCTTGGCGCGGCGCACGTCGCCGCGGCGGATCACTTCAATTTCGGCGATCTGCGGCGAATAGAGGGGGAACACGCGCTCCACGCCCTCGCCGTAGCTGATCTTGCGCACGGTGAAATTGCTGTTCAGCCCCTTGTTGCTGCGGGCGATCACCACGCCTTCATAGGCCTGCACGCGGGTGCGCTCGCCTTCCACCACTTTCACGGACACTTTCACGGTGTCGCCTGGTGCGAACACGGGCACGGCCCGGGCGGCGGTCAGGCGGGCGACTTCTTCCGCCTCGAATGTCTGCAGAATGTTCATGGGCGTGATCCTTCTTGAGCTACGGATAAGGGGGCCGGCGCGCCGGAGGCCGTATAGGCGGCCCATAGGTCGGGGCGGCGATCCCGGGTGATTTTCTCAGCCTCCGCCTGGCGCCAGGCGTGGATGGCGGCATGATTGCCGGAGAGCAGAACGGGCGGCACAACGCGCCCGCACCACTCGGCCGGCCGCGTATAATGGGGGTATTCGAGCAACCCGTGGGAAAAGCTTTCTTCAACAGCGCTGTCAGCCGCGCCCATCACGCCGGGCAGCAGGCGGACCACCGCATCCAGCAGCACCATGGCCGGCAGCTCGCCGCCGGAAAGCACGTAGTCGCCCACGCTGATTTCGGTGGCGCCGGAAGCATCGATCACCCGCTGGTCGATACCCTCATACCGCCCGCACAGCAGCACCAGCCCCGGCGCCTGGGCGAATGCCTGCGCGTCCGCCTGGCTGAACCGGCGGCCGCGCGGCGAGAGATAAATAAGAGGCCGTCCATCCTGGCTGGAATCCGCGATCGCGGCGGCCACGATATCCGGGCGCATCACCATGCCGGCGCCGCCGCCGAAGGGTGTATCGTCCACCGTGCGATGGCGATCCATGGCGGCATCACGGATGTCGCGCGTATCCAGCGACCAGATACCCGCCCCCAGCGCACGGCCGGCGAGGGATTGGCCGAGGGGGCCAGGGAACATGTCCGGAAAAAGGGTCAGGATAGTGGCGCGCCAGGTCATGCGGCCACCTCGCGCATCTCGATTTCCGCCGGCGGATCGATCGTCAGGTGGCCGGCCTTCACATCGACCTCCGGCACGGCGGCGCGGGTAAACGGCACCACCAGCGGATTGCCACCTGGCCGGGCGATCTCCAGGCTGGTGCCGGCGCCGTAATCATGCACCGCGGCAACCTCGCCGATGCGCGCGCCGGATTGGTCCATCGCCGCGAGGCCCACGAGATCGGCCAGATAGAACTCATCACGGTCCGCGGGCGGCAGCCGGTCGCGGTCAACATAGAAGCGCGTGTTGACCAGTTTCTCTGCATCGGCGCGGTCCGCGAGCACCTTTCCCGTGGCCGCGTCACGCAATTCCGCCACACCCTCGCTGCGCCAGGCCAGCGACCAGGCGCGGCCGGCATCGTCCAGAAGCGGGGCGTAGCCGGCCAGGTCGGCGGGCTCGGCCGTGTAGCTGTGCACATGCACAAGCCCACGCACACCGTGCGGCCTGCCAACGACGCCCATCAGGATGCGGGGATTGCGCACCTTGGCTGATTAGCCCGCGGCCGCCGCGGCCGCCTTCGCACGGTCCTGCGCCTTCTTCTTCGGCGCGGACTGCTTGGGCTGTTCCGCATAGGCGGGCTTGGCCATCAGCCCGGCATTGCCGAGGAAGCGGGCGACGCGATCGGTCGCAACAGCGCCTTCGCTCAGCCAATGCGTGATACGCTCCTGGAACAGGCGCACACGCTCCGCGTGCTCGGCCGGCAGCATCGGGTTGTAGCTGCCCACTTTTTCGATGAAGCGCCCATCGCGCGGGCTGCGGCTATCGGCAATCACGATGTGATAGTAAGGGCGCTTCTTGGCACCGGCGCGGGCGAGACGAATCTTCAAGCTCATTATTCAGTTTCCAGTTGTCGGTTTGCGAAAATGGTTAAAAACCGCGGTTGCGGGGTTGGGCACCGCGGGGCATCAGCGCGCCGATGCCTTGCCGCATCAGGCCTTTCTGCCCCAGCTTGCCCATGCGCTTCATCATGATGGACATGTCATCGAACTGCTTCAGCAGCTTGTTCACATCCTGTACGCTGGTGCCGGAGCCGGACGCGATACGCTTCTTGCGGCTGGCCTTGATAATGTCCGGCGCGCGGCGTTCCTTCGGCGTCATGGAGCCGATGATGGCCTGCTGACGCTTGAACACCGTGGTATCGATATTGGCGGATTCGATCTGCTGCTTCATCGCCCCCATGCCCGGCAGCATGCCCAGGATCGAGCTGATGGAGCCCATCTTGCTGATCTGCCTGAGCTGCGCCGCATAATCCTCCAGCGTGAAGGTGCCGCGCATCATCTTGCGGGCGATCTTCTCCGCCTCGACCTGATCCACGGTTTCCGAAACACGCTCTACCAGGCCGACAATGTCGCCAAGCCCCAGGATCCGGCCGGCAACACGCTCCGGATGAAATTCCTCCAGCGCATCGATCTTCTCGCCGCTGCCGGAGAATTTGATCGGCGCGCCCGTCACCTGACGCATCGACAGCGCCGCACCGCCGCGCGCATCGCCATCCATGCGGGTCAGCACGATGCCTGTCACGCCCACCGTCTCATTGAAGGCGCGCGCCGTCTGCACCGCATCCTGCCCGGTCATGGCATCGACCACGAGCAGGGTTTCCACCGGGTTGGTAGCCGCGCGGATCTCGCGCACCTCGTTCATCAGCGCCTGGTCGATGGAAAGGCGGCCGGCGGTGTCCAGGATCACCACATCGAAGCCTTCGCGCCGGCCGGTCTCCATGGCGCGGCGCGCAATCTGCACCGGCGTCTGGCCGGGCACGATCGGCAGGCTGGCCACGCCCGCGCGCTCCGCCAATTGCGCAAGTTGAAGCTGTGCGGCGGGCCGCTGCGTATCCAGGCTGGCCAGCAGCACCTTCTTGCGTTCACGATTGGTCAGGCGCAGGGCCAGCTTGCCGGACGTGGTGGTCTTGCCGGAGCCTTGCAGCCCGACCATNNCTTGGCCACCTGCTGACCAGGCGACACAGCCGAGAGCACCTCTGCGCCAATGGCCCGCTCACGCACGCGGGCAATGAAATCCTTCACCACCGGCAGCGCGACGTCGGCATCCAGCATGGCGAGGCGAACCTCGCGCAAGGCCTCCGTGACATCGCCTTCGGTCAGCGCCCCGCGCTTGCGGAGGCCCTCGAAGATGCCGGTGAATTTGTCCGACAGGGCGTCGAACATGGTGCGTGTGCTCCAATACAATTCGCGCCGCTGCGCGAACCCTCGCGGAGCGACGTAGCCCCCGCGTCAGGCGGGGACCGGGTGACCTAAGTTGCCCGGATGGGCGGGGTGTAGGGCCGTGCCCCGCGCAAAGTCAAGTTTTGGCTCGCGCCGGTTCCCGGCGATACACGCAGGAAACCTTTGGGCCATGCGCCCGTCAAAAACGCACGTAGCTTCGCGTCGCGTCCGCGCGCCCTAAGGAGGTCTCCGCCGCATGTCCCAGACTTTGTCCTACCCTGTGCCCATCCTGGCCCGGCGGCCACTCTATCTCCGGCTGGAGCCGGTCCCCATCGCCCTGTTCGCCGCCGCCTTGGCGACCGACCTCGCCTATCTCGCCAGCATCAACATCATCTGGGAGACGTTTTCGGTCTGGCTGATCAGCGTCGGGATAGCGCTGGGCGTGGTCGCCGGCCTGGCCGGCCTGGTGGATATCGTGGCCGGAAGGCGCACACACGTGCTGATGGCGCCGTGGCCACATGTGGTGGGGGACGTGCTTGCCTTCGCCCTCTCCATCGTCAATGCCTTTGTGCATAGCCGGGACGGCTACACGGCCGTGTGGCCTACCGGGCTGATCCTCTCCGCCCTGGTGGTGCTCATCGTGGTGATATCGCGGCTGTATCGGCCAGTGCTGGATCCGCTTCGCGTGGCGCCACCGCGGGGCCGTGGCGTGCTCGTCTCAGTGTTGGCGCTCGCCCTATTTCTTTGCGGTATCGGCGCCGAATGGGCGTTCTCCGGCCCGCTGCCGGCGCAGATGGATGCGGCCGCCCAATACGGCCCCAACCCGCCGCTGCCCCCACCGCACCAGTATCTGCTGCCGCCGATGCGCGTGGCGCCGGACGTGCCCTGGGGCCAGGATACCCCCAGCGTGCCGGCAGGCCTGAAGATCCAGGCCCTGGCGCAAGGCCTATCTCATCCGCGCTCGCTGTTCGTGCTGCCGAACGGGGATGTGCTGGTGGTGGAATCCGGCGGCCCGCAGCCGCCGCTGAACCGCCCCAAGGACGCCATCATGGGCTGGATTGAAGCCATCATCGGCTCCCGCGCCCCGGCCCCCAACCGCATCACCCTGCTGCGCGACACCAAAGGCACCGGTGTGGCCGATCTGCGCACCGTGTTCCTGGACCATCTGCATTCGCCCTTCGGCGTGGCGCTCGTCGGGCACGACCTCTATATCGCCGATACCGACGCGATCCTGCACTATACCTATACCGACGGTCAGACGGCCATCACCGACCCCGGCACCAAACTGGCACCGCTGCCCGGCGGCCCGATCGATCACCACTGGACCAAGAGCCTGGTCGCCAGCCCGGACGGCACGAAGCTCTACGTAGGCGTCGGCTCCAACAGCAACATCATGGAGAACGGGTTAGCCGCCGAGCTGGACCGCGCCGATATCCTGGAGGTGGACCGCACCACCGGCGCCACCCGCGTATTCGCCAGCGGCCTGCGCAACCCCAACGGCCTGCAGTTTGAACCAACCAGCGGCAAGCTGTGGGCGGTGGTGAACGAGCGTGACGAACTCGGCCCCAATCTGGTGCCGGACTACCTGACATCAGTAAAGGACGGCGCCTTCTATGGCTGGCCCTACAGTTATTACGGCCAGCACGTGGATCCCCGCGTGGAACCGCAGCGCCCGGATCTGGTGGCCCGCGCCATCGCCCCCGATTACGCGCTCAGCTCGCACGTCGCCCCCCTGGGCATGGTCTTCTATACGGCGAACAACCTGCCGGCCGCCTATCATGGCGGCGCCTTCGTGGGCGAACACGGAAGCTGGGACCGCACGCCCCTGAACGGCTACCAGGTGATCTACATCCCCTTTACCAACGGGGCGCCGAGCGGCCCGCCGCAATATGTGGTGACGGGCTTTCTCAATGCGCAGAAGCAGGCGCGGGGGCGGCCGGTGGGGCTGGCGATCGATCATACGGGCGCGCTGCTGATTGCGGATGATCTGGGCAATACCGTGTGGCGGGTGAGCGCAGCGAAGTAAGGAAGATTCTTCTTTTTTGAAAAAAAGAAGCAAAAAACTTTTACCTTTTGGACCCGACACGCCGGCAAGCGACGCGCCCAAACAGACAAAAGTTTTTTGCTTCTTTTTTTCAAAAAAGAAGACCTTACTTCGCTTTGAACGCGCCGCCCCAACGCCACCATCAAACCCGTGGCCTGTTGACAGCACCGCACAGGATCATTGCACACTCAAGCAATGTCAAAACCGCAAGATACACTGCATAGAGTGGTCGGGCCCTTCGGCGGCCTGTTGCTCACCCTGGCGGTTCTATCCCCAGGCCTCGGCGTGTTCGTCGTCGGCAACGATATGCTGCACCAATCGGGCAGCGGCACCGTCGCCTGCATCCTGGCCGCCACCATCCTCGGCGTGGCCGTCGCCGCCGTGTACGCCGAACTCGCCTCCGCCTTCCCGCACGCCGGCGCCGAATACACGCTCGCCGGCCGCGTGCTCGGCCCACATGCCGGCTTCGCCATGATGGCAGCCCTCCTGGTGGCCCTGCCCATCGGCATGGCCGTCTCCGGCCTCGGCATCGCCGACTACCTGCACGATCTCCTCCCCGGCCTCGCCGACCGCCAGGTCGCCGTGCCCACCATTATTGCCGCCTCGGTCATCGCGGCGTGCAGCATCCGCCTCAACGCCACCGTCACCGGCCTGCTGGTCGCCGCCGAGTTCGCGGCGCTCACCACCACCTTCCTCCTCGGCGCCACCCACGCCCAACCCGATGCCCTGCATCGCCTGCTGCACCCCACCATGGCGCTGCCGGGCGGCGGGCTCGGCCGCGTCCCCTTCGGTGTGCTGGCTGTGGCCTGCGCTTCCGGCATCTACGCCATCAACGGCTATGGCGGCGTCGCCTGCTTCGGCGAGGAGATCGAAAACGCCCCCCAAACCGTCGGCCGCGTGGTCTATCTCGCACTCTTCATCGGCGCCGGCATCGTCATCATGCCCCTGGCCGCCGTGGTCGCCGCCGCGCCCGATCTGGGCCTGCTCTTCCGAAACCCCGCGCCCATCCAGGGCTTTCTGCACCAGGCCGGCGGCGGCATTGTGGCCACGCTGGTCGCCCTTTCAGTCGCCGGCGCTGTGTTCAACTGCATGATCGCCATCGGCCTCACCTTTGGCCGCATGGTGTTCGCGGTCGCACGGGATCAGGCTTGGCCAGGCCCGCTCAACCGCATCTTCGTTCAGCTCAGCCGGCGCTTCGGTTCCCCGGCCACGGCCACCCTGGCGATAGCGGTTGTCTCGGTGCCGCTGTGCTTCGTGCCGATGAAGATCCTGATTCTCATCAACGGCAACGCCAACATCGCAGTCTATGGTACCCTGGCCGTCGCCGTCATCGTTGGCCGCCGCCGTGGCCTCACCTCGCACAGTTTTTCGCGCGCGGTGTGGCACCCTCTCGCCCCCGTCTGCGTGCTCGCTGCGATGGCCGCGCTGACGGTCGCCGACCTGATGGATGCCGAGACCGGCCGCCCCGCCCTTCTCGTCACGCTGCTGATCGTTGGCGCCGGCGCCGCCTACGCCCAGCTCCTCACCCGCCGCGCCCTAGCCGTCAGCCCCTCCGTATGACCCGGCGCCGGCTACGTACCCAATAATCAAAAGTTTTTGCTTCTTTTTTTCAAAAAGAAGACCTTTCTTCCCTAATTCAACCCCGCCTCCTCAATCAAATCCAAATACGGCCCCACCGCCAGCAGAAACCGCACCACCGGCTGCATCAGCATGCTCACATGCGCGGGCCACGCAATCTCCGTCTCCGCGCTCAATTGCAGCCGGTGGTCCGCGGTCAGCCGCAGCGTCCAGCCGGAGGGCAGGCTTTGCGGCAGCATGCGCAGCGTGGCCAGGCCCGCTTCCCGGCGCTCCCGCCCCGCGGCACTGCTGGGCACTTTCCCCAGGATCGCGGTCCACGCCATCGACTGCTCCGCCAGCGACACGGAAAACCGCCGCCCCCGCCACAGGAAGGAAAATCCCGGCTTGCTGCCTGGATCTTTCACCAGCAGCCTTCCGCTTTCCTCCACCAGAAAGGGTCCCAGCGGAAATATATCCGGCAGCATTCCCGCCCCCTGTCGTCGTGCAATTCGCCCAAATCTTGACCCCGCCGGGTTAAGCCTCCATGAACCCTATCAAATGGCCCTTCTGGACACGCTACGGCTGGTGCTGGCGCCGCCGCACCGCGCCAGCTCCCCCTTCATCGCCGCCGGCATCGCCATCGCCGGCGCGGGGCTGTTCATTGGCCGCCCGCTGGTCTGGCTCGGCCTCGCCTTCGCCCTGTTCTGCCTCTATTTCTTCCGTGATCCGGAACGGGTGGCCCCAGGCCGCCGCAACCTGGTGCTCGCCGCGGCCGACGGCATCGTCGTCTCCGTCGAACCCGCCATCCCGCCCCCGGAGCTAAACCTCGGCCCCGATCCGCTGTGGCGCGTCGCCACCTTCCTCTCCATCCTCAATGTGCACGTCAACCGCACCCCGGCCGACGGCACCATCGCCCGCATTGCCTACCGCCCCGGCGCCTTCCTCAACGCCAGCCTGGACAAGGCCAGCGACCTCAACGAGCGCAATTCCCTCGCCATCCGCCTGCCCGATGGCCGCCACCTCGCCGTGGTGCAGATCGCGGGCCTGGTCGCCCGCCGCATCCTGTGCGATGTCCGCGCCGGTGATATGGTGCGCGCCGGCGACCGCTTCGGCCTGATCCGCTTCGGCAGCCGCACGGATATCTACCTGCCCCCCGGTATCCGCCCGATCGTCGCGGTAGGCCAAACCATGATCGGCGGCGAAACCGTCATCGCCATTCTCGGGCCTGCCTGACATGGACCAGCGCATCCCCGGCCCCATGGCGGGGCTTCGCCGGCGCCGCCCACGCCCCCGCCGACGCCCGCGCTACAAGGGCCCCTCCTTCAACCGCATCATGCCCAACCTGCTCACGCTGCTGGGCTTATGCGCGGGGCTTACCTCCATCCGCTACGCGCTGGATGCCAACTGGTCCCACGCCGCGCTGGCCATCGTCGTCGCCGGCGTGATTGACGGGCTGGATGGCCGCCTCGCGCGCCTGCTGAAAGCCACCTCCCATTTCGGCGCGGAATTCGACAGCCTTTCGGATTTCTGCTGCTTCGGCGTGGCGCCGGCCTTCATCCTCTACATCTGGGCGCTGCACGGCAGCAGCCGCTTCGCCTTCATGCCNNGCCTACGCCCAATCCTTCTTCACCGGCGTGCCCGCCCCGGCCGGCGCCGGCATCGTGCTGCTGCCGCTCTTCCTCTGGCTGGAAGCAACGGACCAGAACTGGGTCCGCATGGCCGATATCGCCCAATACCCGGCTTTCGTCGCCGCCATGCTGGTCGGCAGCTCCTTCCTGCTCGTCTCCACCCTGCCGGTCTGGAGTTTTAAAAATTTCAAGGTGCCGGCGGAATACGTGCTCTTCGTCCTGCTCGGCACCGGCTTCTTCGCCGCCCTGCTGGTGGCGGATACCTGGCTGGCACTCGCGGCGGCGGGACTCATCTATGTGCTTATGCTACCGTTTAGCGTCCGAAGCTTCAGGCGATTAAGGGCGGAAGCGGAAGAGTAAGAAAGTCCTTCTTTTTTGAAAAAAAGAAGCAAAAAACTTTTAACTGTTCGATCCCCGAAGGAGTACACACGATGCCCTGGCAGGATGCCCTGGCCCTAGAAGGGCAGCTCTCGGCGGAAGAAATCGCCATTCGCGACGCCGCGCGCGATTACTGCCAAGGCAGCCTCATGCCCGGCGTGCTGATGGCCAACCGGCACGAAACCTTCGATCGCAACATCTTCCGCGAAATGGGCGCCCTCGGCCTGCTCGGCCCCACCATCGAAGGCTACGGCTGCGCGGGCGTCAACCACGTCTGCTACGGCCTCATCGCCCGCGAAGTGGAACGCGTCGATAGCGCCTACCGCTCCGCCATGAGCGTGCAATCAAGCCTGGTCATGCACCCCATCCACGCCTTCGGCACCCAAGCCCAACGCGACAAATACCTGCCCGGCCTTGCCGCCGGCGAGCTCGTCGGCTGCTTCGGCCTCACCGAACCCGACCATGGTTCCGATCCCGGCAGCATGATCACCCGCGCCCGCACCGCCCCCGGCGGCTGGCGCCTCTCCGGCGCCAAAACCTGGATCACCAATGCCCCGATAGCCGACGTCGCGGTCGTCTGGGCCAAAACCGACGATGGCGTCATCCGCGGCTTCATCCTGGAACGCGGCATGGAAGGCCTCAGCTTCCCCCGCATCGAAGGCAAGTTCTCGCTGCGCGCGTCGGCCACCGGCCAGATCGCCATGGACAGCGTGTTCGTGCCCGAGGAAAACCTGCTGCCCGGCGTGCGCGGCCTCAAAGGCCCGTTCTCCTGCCTCAACAAGGCGCGCTACGGCATCTCCTGGGGTGCTATGGGCGCTGCCGAGTTCTGCTGGGAAGCCGCCCGCCAATACACGATGGACCGCAAACAGTTCGGCCGCCCGCTCGCCGCCAACCAGATCATCCAGCTCAAGCTCGCCGATATGCAAACCGAAATCGCCCTCGGCCTGCAAGGCAGCCTGCGCCTCGGCCGCCTGCTGGACGAACACGCCGCCGAGCCCGAAATGATCTCGCTGATGAAGCGCAACAATTGCGGCAAGGCGCTGGCCATCGCCCGCACGGCGCGCGACATGCACGGCGGCAACGGCATCTCCGATGAATACCACGTCATCCGCCATGTGATGAACCTGGAAGCCGTGAACACCTACGAAGGCACGCACGACATCCACGCCCTCATCCTCGGCCGCTGGCAAACCGGCCTGCAAGCCTTCCAGGCCGAAGCCCAAGCCACACCCGTCCGCCAGGCCGCGGAGTAGTGCTGGATTGCCACCACGCGTGCCGCCGTGCCGCCGCTATGGACCGGCTCCTGACCATCGCACCAGCCCTGGAAGCCGCCGGCGCCCCGCCGATACCACTTTCTCGGCATGGGCGCCCATCGCGGCATACGCATTCTTTCACCTGCCCAAACCCTCGCCGCATACTGGCCTGAGACCCTGCCTTTCTTACCTGCGGGCCGGGGTATTCACCCCAACCCCACGTCGCCGCATACACCCGCATGGTTTCCCATTGTCACATCGTCTCTGATTGACAATAGTTACGACCACAAGATAGCGCAGTGGCTCATCCCGCCACGGAGACCCTCATGCGCGCGTCTGCCCTAGCTCTGCTGCTCTCCGCCGCGCTCTGCGGCACCGCCAGCGCCGCCACCTACAGCTTCACCTACAAGGGCGCGCCGCTCGCCGCTGTCGCCCAAAACGGCGTCTCCGGCGTCACACACCTCTCCTTCGTCTTCTCCACCACCAAGCCCCTGCCGAAAAACCTCTGCGTGGCCATCCTCACCAACGGTGTCATGGCCCATGGCTGGAAGCTCGTCTCCTTCGCGGACGGCAAGCAGACCGACACCTCCCTCACCAAAGCCGGCTTCACGCTGGACCGCGCCTCCAGCGGCCAGATCTGCGCCAACGCCATCGGCAAGATCACCTCCTGGACGGTATCGCTCTACGATGTGGATTCCGCCGGCGCCTTCTGGCAATTCTACACCTCCACCCAGAATGGCGGCGACCTCGTGCGCTACTCGAGCAACGAGAGCATCGGCAAATCCGATTTCTCCGGCGAAATCGGCAAATGGCTGATCAAGGGAACGCCGTAGGCGGCTAGAAAGGAAGCCTGTTCTTTTTTGAAAAAAAGAACCAAAAAACTTTTGTTCGCGGGCGTTCGCTGACGGCGAGTCCGCGACAGGGTCGCCTTCCGCCGCAACCTTCAGGGCAAGGCATCTCTCGATTTGGCATTCGATGACGGTGTCCCGCGCGAGGCTATAGCATAACCGCGCTGAACATCTTCAGCGAGGTTCCCACATCGAGGTTATCTCTACACCTCGGGCACCGCTTCCCCCGCCCCCGGCAACAACGCCGCTCCCACCTGCACCGCGCTCTGCATATGCACAAAATTCTGCGGGTGAAGCCGGAAAAAAACACTCCCCTGCAGATACGTCTGCAAATCACCCTGCAGCACCACCGGCCCCGCCGGCGGTGCCAGACCCAACTCCACCGAGCCGCCAAGCCACGCATTCAGCGTCGTCGGCGCGCCCGTCATGTTCACCCACAGCGCGATATACAACTGCGCCGCGGGATCGATCGTAAAGCTCTGCGCCGCCGCCGCCGCCACGGAACTGTCCACCTCGCCCAGAACGATCTGCAGCAAGCCCCCATCCAGCGCGTTCACCAGCGCCTGGCCGCTCGGTGCCGCCAGCGCCGCATTCGCCGCCTGGGTATCGGCAACCGACAAGGGATTGCCGTTCGGGCAGGGCCGGCTCACCGCCGCAATGATCCGGTCGCACGCATCGGCGGGCACCCCATTGGCCTGCAGCGCCTGCAACAGCGCCACCCGCGCCGCATGGTTCACGTTCGTGTCGCCCTGGAAAATCCCGAAACTCGCCCCGCTCGCCCCCAGGCACGCGTAGGAGAGGCAGTACGGTGATGCAGCCCCCAACTCGTTGTATTGAATGGCGGCCCGCACCGCGGGCACCAGATCGGCTTCCACCACGAAACCCTCCCGGCATGTCCGGTGAACATATCGTGGCCGAACCATACCGCCGGTGCCGCCATCTAGGCAACGATCCGGTACCGGATCATTACGCCTGAAGCATATGCCTGATGGCCCCCGCCACATGCCCCGGCGATATCGTCCACGGCATCCCACCCACATCGCCCACACCATCGGGCCAGGGCAGTGCCGCACGACCAAGTACGCAATCGTACCGCAACGCGCACAGCGCGCAGAGATGCCGGTAGCACCAGTTCACATACGCATCCATGTGCAGTTCCAGCACCACGCAGCCAGGCCGGCAGAACCCCAGATTGGTCAGCCCGGCCCCATGCGGCGCCACAATGGCCTCCGCCCCACGGAACAGCCGTACCTGATCGGCCAGGCTCATCGCTTCCGGCCGCATCGCCACAAAGCCGAATCGCCGCACCGCCTCCAGCACCGCCCCCTCGTCGCGCAATGGCCGCAGCGCCACGCCCCCGCGGTCGATATAAATACGCCGCGGAAAATCCTGTCCCCCGTCGGGCACAGAAGCCGACATCCGGTCGAACCAGGCGCGCACGCACGGGTGATACTGAAACTCGCCATGCACGGTCCATGGCAGCAGCAGCCGATCCACGCGCACGCTCTGCCCATCCGCCACATGGGTCATCCGGGCCGGCGCCTGCAGATCGAGCAAGGCAATCGCATCCGACTGCGCCACCGCCCCCTGCGGGCACACAACGCTGGCGGCCTGCGCCAACATCGGTGGGGGCGGTATGGCAAGCCGCATCACCCCATCCATCAGAGCATGAAAATAATTCGTCTTCGCACCAGCCAGGATGGAAACATGGGTGCCAGCCAGATGGCGCACCTCGCCCGCCTCCAAAGCGATCCCATCCGCCACCAGCGCATAGCGATGCTTGGCGGGATCGGTATGAAACAGCGTCTCCCGCGCCACCGCGCCATCCACGCACAGGATGCCCGCCGAGGAATGCAGGATCGCATCGCGCACCACCAGCAGCGCCGGCGCGGTGCACACATAATGATCGTCCCGCCAACCCAGGCTGGGCGGCCGTTCGCTTACCCGCCAACGCTCCAGGAAAGCCGCGCCGATCTCTAGCGGCGGCAGGCTCACCTGCGCCGGTGCCATGGAGTGCGCATGGAAGATTCGGGCATCGGGCGTGCCGTCCCCCTCCGCCATCATCTCGAAAATCCCGCGCGGCCGCAGCACGGGGCAGGCGCTTGCGGTCATAGCGGCAGCTTGGCCTGGCGCCCTTCCGTCACCGCGCCCACCTCGCCATCGGCAAAGCGCAGCCGCAGCCGCGCGCCCGGCTTCAGCGTTGCTGCGCGCGTCACCGGCTGGCCGCCCGCATCGCGCACCAGGGCAAAGCCGCGCGCCAGCACCCGCTCATACGACGCCCCCTCCAACCGCGCCGAGAGCACCTCCAGCCGCGACGCTTGCGCCCTCAGCCGTGCCTCGATCCCGGCCACGCTCAATCGCGGCAGCACCGCCGCCGCCGCATCCCGGTGGCGCTGGACGCCGCGCTGAAGGGCAGCGAGCAACCGCACGCCGCTCACCTGCAGCGTGCCGCGCCGCGCCGCGATCAGCGCATGAGGATCGGGGATGTGCCGTTCCGCCCGCACCAGCGCATTGGCGCGGGCGGAGAGCAAATTGGGCAACGCCAACCCCAGCCGCTGCCCCCGGTCATCCAGCCGCATCCGGGCATTGCCCAACATGCCGGGCAGATCGGGCAACCTGGCGCCGGCGGCGGCAAGACGTCCACGGCCGCCTTGCGTCGCACGATCCAGCGCCCCGATCAGGCGGGCGGCCTTCTGCGCCAGATCCGCCATCAGCTCGGTGCGCGCAGGCACCGCCATCTCGGCTGCGGCGGTGGGCGTCGGTGCGCGCCGGTCGCTGACGTAATCTATCAGCGTGGTGTCCGTCTCGTGGCCCACGGCGGAGATCAGCGGCAGGCGGCAGGCGGCGGCCGCGCGCACCACGATTTCCTCATTGAAGGCCATCAGGTCTTCCAGGCTGCCGCCTCCCCGCGCCACGATCAGCACATCCGGCCTTGGGATGCCGGGGGCGGGCAGCCGGTCCATCCCCGCGATGGCGGCCGCGATCTTCTCCGCTGCCCCCTCGCCCTGCACGGGCACGGGCCACAGCAGGATCGGGCGTGGAAAGCGCCGCGCGATGGTCGTCATGATATCGTGCAGCACTGCCCCGCCGGCGGATGTGATCACCCCCACCACCGCCGGCAGGCGCGGCAGATCGCGCTTGCGGTCCGCATCGAACACGCCTTCCGCCGCCAGCCGCTGCTTGAGCATTTCGATCCGCGCCAGCAGCGCGCCGGCGCCCGCATATTCCAGCCGGTCGATCACCAACTGGTATTCGCTGCGGTCCCCGTAGGCGGAGATCTTGCCGGTGGCGATCACCTCCACGCCATTCTCCGGCTTCAGCCCCAGCCGGGCTGCCGCGAACTTCCAGATCACCGCGCGTATCTTCCCGCCATCGTCCTTCAGGCTCAGATACGTATGCCCGGAGGCATATTGCTTCAGCTCGGTAATCTCCCCCCTCACCCTGATGCGCCCGAACGCGCCCTCCAGCGTCCGCTTGATCGCCCCCGAAAGCTCCCCTACCGAGTACTCCGGAACATTCGTCTTCGCCACGTCATCCATGATTTTCGTTTAGGCCACGGCACCAATAGACAAAAGTTTTTTGCTTCTTTTTTTCAAAAAAAAGAGTCTTTTTTCTTGAAAGAAGCAAAGAACTTTCACGTATAAGGGGATGACCACATTGAAAGTTCTCGTCGTCGGCTCAGGGGGGAGGGAGCATGCGCTGGCATGGGCGCTCAGCAACTCGCCGCTCCTCACCAGGCTTTACGTCGCGCCCGGCAACCCCGGCACGGCCACGCTCGCCGAGAACGTGCCCATCGGCGTGCTGGACATCCCCGCACTGGTCGACTTCGCCGTCGCGCACGGTATCGACCTCGTCGTCCCAGGCCCGGAGGCGCCGCTGGTTGCCGGCCTCGCCGATGCCCTGGCCCCCACCGGCGTACGCTGCTGCGGCCCTACCGCCGCCGCCGCCGCGCTCGAAGGCAGCAAATCCTTCGCCAAGGAAATCTGCGACGCCGCCGGCATCCCCACCGCCCGCTGGGAACGCTTCTCCGATGCGGCCGCCGCACTGGATTTCGTCGCCCGCCGCGGCGCGCCGATCGTCATCAAGGCCGATGGCCTCGCCGCCGGCAAGGGCGTCACTGTCGCGGCAACGGAAGCGGAAGCGAACGCCGCCATCACCGCCCTGCTCACCGAAAACGCCCTGGGCGAATCCGGCGCCACCATCGTCATCGAGGAATGTCTCACCGGCGAGGAAGTCAGCCTCTTCGCCCTGTGCGACGGCACCGCGTGCATCCTCCTCGGCGCCGCCCAGGACCACAAACGCATCGGCGAGAACGACACCGGCCCCAACACGGGCGGCATGGGCGCCATCTCCCCACCCCCCGGCTTCCCGCCCGATGCCCAGGAAGCAGCGCTGGACCTCTTCATCCGTCCCGCGCTCCGCGAAATGGCCGCGCGCGGCACCCCCTACACCGGCATCCTTTTTGCCGGCCTCATGCTCACGCCGGACGGCCCCAAGCTGATCGAATACAATGTCCGGTTCGGCGATCCGGAAACCCAGGCGCTGCTCCCCCGGCTGCAATCCGACCTGCTGCCCGCCCTGGTCGCCGCCTGCGACGGCGAACTGGCACAATTCTCCCTAAGCTGGCTCGATCTCACTTGCGTCTCTGTCGTGGTGGCCGAACGCGGCTACCCCGGCGCCTATGCCAAAGGCAGCCCGATCGGCGGCATCGATCGCGCGGCCGCGGTGCCCCATGCCGCGATTTTCCACGCCGGCACGGACCTGCGCGACGGCCATCTCGTCTCCGCCGGCGGCCGCGTGCTCACCGTCTGCGGCACCGGCCCTACTGCCACCGCCGCCCGCGCGGCCGCGTACGCCGCGGTTGAGGCGCTGGACTACCCGTCGGGTGTTTATCGGCGGGATATAGGGAAGAAAGATGTTCTTTTTTGAAAAAAAGAACCAAAAAACTTTTACCCTTTCGGACCCGACACGCCAGCAACCGTCGCGCCTGAATAATTAAAAGTTTTTTGGTTCTTTTTTTCAAAAAAGAACATTTCTTCTCATGTGTTTCTCATGCTAGGCGCCGGGTTCGCGATGGATGGGGTCAACCCAATACACCGCCTCCGGCGCCTCCACGCCCGCGATGTCCAGATTAACCACCACGGCCTCATTGTCACTGCGCACNNAGCACGCATTCCAGCGTTTCGTCCGGGCTGCCATTCAGTTCCTGATGCGGCACGTAGGGCGGGATGAAAATGAAATCGCCCGCTTCCGCTTCGGCGGTGAACTCCAACTGCTCGCCCCAGCGCATCCGCGCCCGGCCGCGCACCACGTAGATCACGCTTTCCAGCGCGCCATGGTGATGCGCGCCCGTCTTCGCATTGGGCGCAATGCTCACCGTGCCGGCCCACAGCTTCTGCGCCCCCACCCGCGCATGGTTGATCGCCGCCTGCCGGAACATCCCCGGCGTCTGCGCCGTGTTCGCATCCAGCCGATCCCCCTTGATCACCCTTACCCCATCCTCCCGCCACCGCGGTGCCTCGGCAGGATGGTGATGGTCATGGTCGCCGCTCATGGCTTGGTCTCCTCTTTTTCTTGGGGAATTGAGCCACGTCCCCTATGCTCCCGTCCACGGACACGCTGCATCTCCCCCCCGAGCTTGAACACTTTGCCGCCGAGGCTGTCGCCGCAGGTCGCTACTCGGACGTCTCCGCTGTTGTTCAGACCCGCGTCCGCGCCGCCATCGCGGACACGGTATCCGGACCCTCTTGAGCGGCGAGGTCTTTGCGCCGCAAGCCAGCCGGGCACTCGAACGCGCAGCCTCACGGATCGCCAGGGACCATCCCGCAGCCTTACTCCCTGAAATCCCGCCGCGGGCACCCCTGCGCGAACAGCAGCGCCTCCAGCCCCGCATGGTCCACCCGGTTCGCAACCTCGGCGCTCACCACCGCCGTCGCGCGGAACGCAATCCCGAGGCCTGCCGCGCGCAGCATGGCCAGATCGTTGGCCCCGTCACCCACCGCCAGAGTCGCCGCGCGCCGCAAGCCGCGTGCATGCGCCAGTGCACGCAACGCGGCCAGCTTGGCATCCCGGTCCAGGATCGGCTCCGCCACCTCGCCGGTCAGCCGCACCCCGTCATCCAGCAGCACATTCGCCCAGTGCTCATCGAACCCGCACAGCGCCGCCACCCGGGCGGCAAAGAATGTGAACCCGCCGGAAACCAGCCCCGTGCGCGCGCCCCACCCCCGCATCGTCGCCACCAGCGTCTGCGCCCCCGGCGTCAGCGCCACCCCCCCCCAGGCCGCCTCCAGCGCGGACAGGTCCAGGCCCTTCAGCAGCGCCACCCGCGCTCGCAAGGAGGCGGAAAAATCCACCTCGCCATCCATGCTGCGGCGTGTGATTGCCGCCACCTCCGCTTTCAGCCCGGCAAACCCGGCCAACTCGTCCAGCGTCTCGGTGGTCACGATCGTGCTGTCCATGTCCGCCACCAGCAGATACCGGCGCCGTCCGCGCTCGCGCGTCACCAGCACATCCACCGGAGCGCCCGCCAGCGCGGTCCGCGCGGCGGACACATCATCGCTCGCCAATCCGGGGATGTCCGCCGCCTCGCCGGCAGCTAGGATCACCGGCGTGCGGCCGGCGCCCAAGGCATCGCGCACCCGGTCGATCACCGGCTGCGTCAGCGTCATCGCCTCCCGCGCCGCCACCAGCGTCAGGACGTAACTCATTGAGATTTCCCTACCACTGCGTGCAGCCCCGACCCGCATGCGCAGCGCCGGCCAGGGCGCGGTGTAGGCGATGACCTCATCAACCGGCAAGCATCCGGCTATCATCGTGGCCGGCCCCACCTGCAGCGGCAAGAGTGCGCTGGCACTCGATCTCGCGGAGCGGCTGGGTGGCACGATCATCAACGCCGATTCGATGCAGGTCTACCGCGAACTGCGTATCCTCACCGCCCGCCCCACAGCATCCGACGAAGCGCGCGCGCCGCATCGCCTCTACGGTATCCGCCCCGCCGCGGAGCCCGCCAGTGCCGCCTGGTGGCGCGAAGCCGCGCTAGAGGCCATCGCCGATACGATCGCCGCCGGCCGAACCCCCATCCTCTGCGGCGGCACCGGCCTCTATCTCGCCGCCCTCGCCCAGGGTCTCGCTGTCATTCCGGACCCCGGCGCGGCAGCCCGCACCGAAGCCCGCGCCCTGCTCGCTTCCCACGGCCCCGCCGCCCTGCACGGCCGCCTGACCGAAGCCGATCCGGAGACCGCCGCCACGCTACGCCCCACCGACAGCCAGCGCATCGCCCGCGCTTGGGAGGTCTGGCGCGGCACCGGCACGGGTCTGGCGGAATGGCAGCGCCGGCAAGCCCCAGCCGATCCGCTGCCGCTGGATTTCACCATCCTTCTGCTCGATCCGCCGCGCGACGCCTTACGTGCCGCCATCGCCGCCCGCGCCGCCACGATGATCGCGCAAGGTGCCATCGATGAAGTCAGCGCCCTGCTCGGCCAAAATCTCGACGCCTCACTGCCAGCCATGCGCGCCCATGGCGTGCCGGAATTTTCCGCCTATTTGCGCGGCGAGATCGGCCTGGCGGAAGCGCAGCGCCGCGTGTGCCTCGTCACCGGCCAGTACACCAAGCGGCAAGCAACATGGTTCCGACATAGGCACATTGCTGCATCCGCCCCCACGCATAGGTTCCTTGCGCGATACGGGGAAAACAAGCAATTAACGGAAAGGTTACTCGTCGAATCCTTTAGCTTTATTCGCGCGAGCGGTTGACGCGCCGCAACACGCCCCGTAAGACCCTGCGCCATGAACGCCATCGTCCAGACCCCAAACAGCGAGGCCAGCCAGGCATCCTCCACCGCCAGCGGTGCCGAGATCCTTCTGCGCGTTCTGCGCGACCAGGGTGTGGACACGATATTCGGCTATCCCGGCGGCGCCGTGCTGCCGATCTACGATGCGCTGTTCCAGCAGAACGCCATTCGCCACATCCTGGTGCGGCACGAACAGGCGGCCGTGCATGCCGCGGAGGGCTATGCGCGCAGCACCGGCCGGGTGGGCGTGGTTCTCGTCACCAGCGGCCCGGGCGCCACCAACGCCGTCACCGGCCTGCTCGATGCGCTGATGGACTCTATTCCGCTGGTCTGCCTCACCGGCCAGGTACCCACCCATCTGATCGGCAACGATGCCTTCCAGGAGGCGGACACCACCGGCATCACCCGCCCCGCCACCAAGCACAACTATCTCGTGAAGCGCAGCGAGGATCTGGCGCGCACCGTGCACGATGCCTTCTACGTCGCCCGCAGCGGCCGCCCCGGCCCGGTGGTGGTGGACCTGCCGAAGGACATCCTGATCGCGCAGGCGCCCTACAGCCCGGCTTCGGCCAAGCCCCATCGCAGCTACCGTCCCACCACCCAGCCAAACCCGGCCGCCATCCGAGCGGCCGTGCGCGCGCTGAAGGCTGCGCGCCGCCCGGTGATCTACGCCGGCGGCGGCGTGATCAATGCGGGACCCGAAGCCAGCCGCCTGCTCGCCGAATTCGTGCGCCTGGGCGATTTCCCCTGCACCAACACGCTGATGGGCTTGGGCTGCTTCCCCGCCTCCGACCCGCATTTCATCGGCATGCTCGGCATGCACGGCACCTACGAAGCCAACCTCGCCATGCATGGCTGCGACGTGATGTTCAACATCGGCGCCCGCTTCGATGACCGTGTCACCGGCCGGCTGAACGCCTTCAGCCCCGGCAGCCTGAAGATCCACGCCGATATCGACCCCTCCAACATCAACAAGAACGTCGCGGTCGACATCCCCATCGTGGGCGACGCCACGCTGACCCTGCGCGCCCTGATCGAAGCCTGGCGCGAGGATACAACGCCGCAAGACCGCACCGCCATGGCCGCCTGGTGGCGCGATATCGCCGGCTGGCGTGGCATCGACTGCCTGAAGTTCACCCAGGACCCCAGCCCAGGCGCGGTGATCAAGCCGCAATACGCCGTGCAGCGCCTCAACACGCTCTGCGCCGGCACCGGGCGGGATACATTCATCACCACCGAGGTCGGCCAGCACCAGATGTGGGCAGCCCAGTATTTCCATTTCGACAAGCCCAACCGCTGGATGACCAGCGGCGGCCTGGGCACGATGGGCTATGGCCTGCCGGCCGCGATGGGCGTTCAGATCGCCCACCCCGATGCGCTGGTGATCGACATCGCGGGCGAAGCGAGCATCCTGATGAACATCCAGGANNTACATGGGCATGGTGCGTCAGTGGCAGGAGTTGCTGCACGGCTCGCGCTATTCGGAGAGCTACAGTGCCGCCCTGCCGGATTTCGTGAAGCTGGCGGAGAGTTTCCACGCCACGGGCCTGCGCGCGCGCAATGTGGGCGAGCTGGATTCGGTGATCCGCGAGATGCTGGCCATCCCCGGCCCGGTGATCGCCGACATCGCGGTGGACCAGCGCGAGAATTGTTTTCCGATGATCCCGTCGGGCGCGGCGCATAACGAGATGATCCTGGGGCCGGAGCATTCCGGCCGTGCCGCCAGCATCACCGATGAAGGGATGATGTTGGTCTGACATGCCGGTCGCTGATGGCACCTTCCGCACGGCCACCATTTCGGTGCTGGTCGACAATGAATCCGGTGTTCTGGCCCGCGTGATCGGGCTGTTCTCCGGGCGCGGGTATAATATCGACAGCCTGACGGTGGCGCCGGTGGACGATGATCGCGGCCGCAGCCGGATCAACGTTGTTACCTCCGGCACCGAAATGGTGATCGAGCAGATCAAGGCGCAGCTCGCGCGTCTGGTGCCGGTGCATAAGGTGGCCGACCTCACCAAGCTCGGGCCGCACGTGGCGCGCGAGATGGCGCTGGTGAAGGTGGTGGCACAGGGTGAATCGCGGGTGGAATCGTTGCGTATTGCGGAGGCGTTTCGGGCGCGCGTGGTGGATACGAATATCGGCAGCTTCGTGTTTGAGTTGACGGGGGCTGCCGAGAAGATCGATGCGTTTATCGAGCTGATGCGGCCGCTGGGGTTGGCGGAGGTGTCGCGGACGGGGATTGCGGCGATTGCCAGGGGGGCTGTGACCATCTGAAAAAGGCCAGGGGGCTCTGCCCCNNAGCCCCTGGCCTTTTTTTGTTTTATGAGGGAAGTGGACCATGCGCGTATACTACGACCGCGACGCCGACGTTAACCTGATCAAAAGCCGCCGCGTCGCCGTCATCGGCTACGGCAGCCAGGGCCACGCCCACGCCCGCAACCTGCACGATAGCGGCGTCAAAGACGTCGTCGTCGGCCTGCGCCCCGGCTCAGCCGGCGTCGCCAAAGCCGAAGCCGCCGGCCTGAAGGTGCTCCCCCCCTCCGAAGCCGCCGCCTGGGCCGACGTGATCATGGTGCTCACCCCCGACGAAGGCCAGGGCGACCTCTACCGCGACCACCTCGCCGCCAACATGAAGGAAGGCGCCGCCCTGGCCTTCGCGCACGGCCTGAACATCCATTTCAACCTGATCGACCCGCGCCCGGACATCGACGTGTTCATGATCGCCCCCAAAGGCCCCGGCCATACGGTGCGATCCGAATATGAACGCGGCGGCGGCGTGCCCTGCCTGGTGGCCGTGCACCAAAACCCCTCCGGCAACGCGCTGGAAATCGCGCTCAGCTATGCCAGCGCCATCGGCGGCGGCCGCGCCGGGATCATCGAAACGAGCTTCAAGGAGGAATGCGAGACCGATCTGTTCGGCGAACAGGCGGTGCTGTGCGGCGGCCTGGTTGAACTGATCAAGGCCGGATTCGAAACGCTGGTGGAGGCCGGCTACGCGCCGGAGATGGCCTATTTCGAATGCCTGCACGAAGTGAAGCTGATCGTGGACCTGATCTACGAGGGCGGCATTGCGAACATGAACTATTCGATAAGCAACACCGCCGAATATGGAGAATATGTCACCGGCCCGCGTATCATCACCGCCGAAACGAAGGCGGAGATGAAGCGTGTGCTGGAGGACATCCAGTCCGGCCGCTTCGTCCGCGCCTTCATGGTCGAGTTCGCCGCCGGCCAGCCCAGCTTCAAGGCCACTCGCCGCCGCGCGGCCGAACATCCGATCGAGGAGGTCGGCGGTCGTCTACGCGCGAT
>PKZM01000208.1 GCA_003133065.1 Acetobacteraceae bacterium | reverse complement strand
CGGAAGTCCATGAGCTGACGCGCCAGGAAGGTCGGTGATGCACCGGCGATCCCGATCAGTGCCTGGCCGTGGCAACTTACGCAGGCAGGCCCGCCCGATGCGCCATGTTCGGCTATAACGCGCCCGCGCGCGACGGCGCCTTCAGGCACGTAGGCAATATAGCGCGCTTCGGGATCGCGCAGCTCGAAACGCTCGCCATCGACCGGCCCCTCGATAATACGCTGCCCCAGCGCCTCGTGCTTCAAGCGATCGAAGCGGTAGACGAAATGCCACGCGGCGGCGGCCGGGATCGTTACTGCCTCGACGACCTGCGTGTGCGTTTGCGGTTCGAACTGGCTGAAATACGCCGCGGCCGCCTGAAGATCGGCTTGCCCGAGCGCATGCGCTACCTCTGCCATATAGCTCGTGGGCATATAGGGCACAGCGGCACGGCGCGTCCCGTTAGCAAAAGCCTTGACCTGTTCAACAATATATTCGGCTGGCAGGCCTTGAAGGCGGGCGTTTTCAGGCCGCCCGCCGCCATCGGGCAAGTGGCAATACCCACATGGATAGACGCCTTTACCCTTTGCGTTCAGCACCACCTCAGGCGCGGGTGGGTGCGCATTGGGAAACCAATCGACCGCCTGCGCCCCGTCAAAGTTGGATTGGTGGAGGATGACTGGCGAGCCGGGCAGGCGCATCACCGCGGACGCGCGCGGTGCGGCTGCGTTTGTTGCGGCGCCAAGCCCGGGGAAGGCCCATTCGGACGCCGGTGCGGGGGCGGCCGAGATAGCGGCAAGTGCCGCGAGAACACCTAAGCGCGGCCACACTGAAACATGGCCCGCGGGTTCCGGCTTCGTGCGCGTGGTGCGAGAACCTTTGTCGTAGGCCTGAATTGCCGACCCCGTTTGGAGTCCAAAATCCCTCGTGGGGTCATCTGAGAGGCAGCCCCGTTTGTCAACTCGGGTCACGTCGACTTCGCGCCGTGACTGCGCCACCCCCAGCCGGCGCTCGGCCGCCCCCAGCAGCATCACGCGCCCGTCTGAGGTCATGCGACCACCGTCGAAAGCCCCAGTGATTTTCTTCCGCCCAACGGCTGGAAATCCGAACGTCTCGCTTGTATCGTCTGTCATGGCGGGTGTGGCTGCCCCTGATTCGTGAAAAGGATGGACCCGACACCCAGTCCGTCAGCGAAATCACACGCTTAAGCTACACAGGCTGTGGAGTCGCAGCTATGCAGTGAATAGTACTGCTAGCTCACCGGCCAAGATTTGCACAGGGAATGGGGTTCTGAAACATCAGATGCAGCAATTTATCCATTGCATCCGCAGCGTCCATCCACTTCTCGTCATTTTGCTATTGGCACCAGGCTGTGCTGCTGAGCCGGACAGGACACACGTGCCCACCCTTGCCGGCGATGCTGCCGACAATGACCCATACGAATCAACGAACCGCAAGCTTTATCGCGTGAGCGATGCCGTGGACAAGGCTGTTATCCACCCGGTGGCGAACGGATACCGCAAAGTCGCCACAAGCGGCTTTCGGGATCACCTGCACAATCTTCTGGCTAACCTCGGCGGTCCGCCGCAATTCACCAACGACGTTTTGCAGGGCAAGCCGCGCAAGGCCGGCGACTCGTTCATGCGGCTATTGATCAATACCACTGTGGGCGTGGGCGGCGTGTTCGACGTCGCCTCGGGTTGGGGATATCCCGAGCACAGCACAGATTTCGGCCTGACGCTCGCGGTTTGGGGCGTGCCGAGCGGGCCTTACCTGTTCCTGCCAGTGCTTGGCCCGAGCGATCCACGCGACGGCATTGCCTATGGGGTGAATTCCATTTTCACCCCACTCACATGGGTCAGCTTCGGCGGCAGCTCAACGCTCGGCTACGCACGTTTCGGTGTTGGCGCGGTGGATAGCCGGGCGCGGTTGATCGTAGACACGGACACGATCCAGAAGACCGCCCTCGATCCGTATGCGACATTTCGCAGCCTGTATCAGCAGCATCGCGAGGCGGAAATTGAGAACGCACGCCGCGACCTGCCAGCAACGGTGCCGGCATGGTATGCTGGTCGATCGCCGGCCTGGCCTGCCGTTTACGTGCCACCAAATCCGGCGCCCAAGATAGCGCCGCCGGCTTCACTCAGCCCGTAGCTCTCCTATCAGATAAGAACGGAAACTCTCTTCGATCCCTCGCTCGGTACACGGCGCCCCAAAGTGGCGAGTGTTTATCGGATACCGCGTGAGGTGAACCTGCGTGTCTGTGTTAAACCCGGAACACATAGGTCCTGCCGGCCTCCCGCTCGACGTCCGGCGGAAAGGCCGCGCGCTTGTCTGCATAATAGGACGCCCGGTGGTCGCCGTCGGACAACAGATTATAGGTGAGATAGAGAATCCGCCGTGGTTGGGGGCCGAGATTAGGCTTGGAGGCATGCGGCGCGTAGCTGTCAAAGAAGATAACGTCGCCCGGCATGGTCGGCACCGCGCGCAGCGCCAATCCGCTCTCATCCAGCGGGTTCCATTCCTCGCCGATCAATTCACGGCGATGGCTGCCTGCAGCCATCTCCAGGCAACCGTTTTCCAAAGTGGCCGCATCGATGCTGACCATGGCGGTCACGAAAAGATTTGCATAGCGTCCCCAGCCGGC
>PKZM01000060.1 GCA_003133065.1 Acetobacteraceae bacterium | reverse complement strand
ATGGTCTCGGATTTCCCGAGCGATTGCCAGAATGAAGTTGTCTCTTTTCCCGTTCACGATGCGGGCGAGGAGCGAACGGACTATTTCGTTGAGAAGGACGGTGAGAAATTCGCCGGCACGCATCTTCTCATCGATCTATGGGGTGCTCGGAACCTTGATCAGCCCGATCTTATTGATCGTGCGCTGCGTCAGGGTGCCATAGTTGCGGGTGCGACCATCTTGCATAGCCACTTCCACCACTTCACGCCNNGTGTCGGGCGTGGTGGTGCTGGCGGAGAGTCACATCTCGATCCACACGTGGCCGGAGCGGGATTTTGCCGCGATCGATATTTTCATGTGTGGCGCCTGCGATCCGCGGAAGGCTATCCCGGTGATTCAGGCGGCGTTCCATCCTGTGCGGACGGATGTGGATGAGCAGAGGCGCGGGCGCGTAGGCTGAACCAGGGCGGCNNGGGCAGAGCCCCCTGGCCTTAAGGATTTTGGCATGTCCTCTGACATCTGGTTTAGCGAGAC
Organism: Acetobacteraceae bacterium; assembly: GCA_003133065.1. GTDB lineage: Bacteria > Pseudomonadota > Alphaproteobacteria > Acetobacterales > Acetobacteraceae > BOG-908. The sequence goes on along the minus strand of PKZM01000060.1, from coordinate 30,535 downwards.
GTTGTATCCGGACTGGGGCCAGCGCTTCCGCATCAAGCGCGAGCTTGCCCGCGTGCAAAGCGAATTCCAGGACATTCTGGTTTTCGAAAGCTTTTCCCACGGCCGCGTGATGGTTCTGGACGGCTGCGTGCAGATCACCGAGCGGGACGAGTTCGTCTATCAGGAGATGCTCGCGCATGTGCCTTTGCTGGCCCATGGCGAAGCGCAGCGCGTGCTGATCATCGGCGCCGGCGACGGCGGCGTGCTTCGTCGTGTGCTGATGCACCGCAATTTGCGCCAGGCCGTGATGGTGGAGATCGATGGCGAGGTAATGCGCCTGGCGCGCGAATTCCTGCCCGGCATCGGCGGCGGCGCGTGGACCGATCCGCGCGCGCAGGTGATCACCGGTGACGGCATTGCCTATGTTCAGCGGGCGGCGGATGCGAGTTTCGATGTGATCATCGTGGACAGCACCGATCCGATCGGCGTGGGCGAAGTGTTGTTTACCGACGATTTCTACCGCAACTGCGCGCGCATCCTCACCGCGCGCGGCCTGGTTGTGAATCAGTGCGGCGTGCCCTTTATGCAGGCGGAGGAACTGGCCGAAACCAGCGCGCGCCGGCGGCAATTCTTTCCGCATGTGTCGGCGTATGTGGTTGCCGTGCCGACCTATGTGGGCGGGCTGATGACGCTTGGCATTGCCGCGAAAGATGCGTCCGTGGGCACACAGGATGTGGAAACCATCCGCGCGCGGGCGGCCACGCAGGGGATCGGCGCTGAATCCCTGTTCTGGACGCCGGAGATCCATGTGGGGAGTTTCCACCTGCCGCCCTATATCGCGTGCCATCTGGGCTAACGCGCGCGTTTCCTGCGACTCCGCGACAGCGCACCAAAAGTTTTTTGCTTCTTTTTTTCAAAAAAGAAGACCTTCCCTTTCTTAATTATATTTCCCCAGCTCCAACCGCCCGATCTGATTGCGATGCACCTCATCCGGCCCATCCGCAAACCGCAGCGTGCGCGAACTGGCGTAATGATACGCCAGATGAAAATCCTGGCTCACGCCGCCGCCGCCATGCACCTGCATCGCCCAATCGATCACCTGGCAGGCCATGGACGGCGCCACAACCTTGATCATCGCAATCTCCGCCCGCGCCGCCTTGTTACCCACCGTGTCCATCATGTAGGCGGCTTTCAGCGTGAGCAGACGCGCCTGCTCGATCATGCAGCGGGCCTCGGCAATCCGCTCCAGCGTGACGGTCTGTTCCGAAATCGGCTTGCCAAAGGCCACGCGCGCCTTCGCACGCTTGCACATCACTTCCAGCGCACGCTCCGCCTTGCCGATCAGCCGCATGCAGTGATGAATACGCCCCGGCCCAAGCCGGCCTTGCGCGATCTCGAACCCGCGACCCTCGCCGAGCAGAATATTGCTCACCGGCACGCGTACGTTACGAAAATCGACCTCCATGTGCCCGTGCGGCGCGTCATCATAGCCGAACACGGTCAGCGGGCGCATGATGTCGATGCCCGGCGTATCGCGTGGGATCAAAATCATCGATTGCTGCGCGTGCCGCGGCGCGCGGGGATCCGTCTTGCCCATGAAAATGAATATTTTGCAGCGCGGATCGCCGCCGCCGCTGGTCCACCATTTGCGCCCGTTGATCACATACTCATCGNNCGGCTCCAGCCATTCCTGTCTCTGCGCCTCGGTCCCGTAACGCTCGATCGTTTCCATGTTGCCCGTATCCGGCGCGGAACAATTGAACACCTCGGATGCGAACTCAACCCGGCCCATGATTTCCGCCAACGGCGCATATTCGATATTCTTCAAGCCAGCGCCACGATCCGAATTCGGCAAAAACAAATTCCACAAGCCTGCCTCACGCGCGCGGGGCTTGAGATCCTCGATCAACTGTACCGGCGCCCAGCGGTCACCATCAGCAACCTGCCTGTGGAACTCAGCCTCGTTCGGATAGATATGCGCGTCCATAAATGCCGATACGCGCTCCTGATACTCCGCGGTGCGCGGACTAAATGAGAAATCCATGAGCAATCTCCAAGGAAGAAAGAGTCTTCTTTTTTGAAAAAAAGAAGCAAAAAACTTTTACATATTGGGGCACACGATGACTTTGCCGTGCGCATTACGGGACATGACGAAGGAAAGTGCCGAACGCGTTTCAGCCAAACTAAATACCGCGCCGACATGCGGGCGCAACGCGCCGGCACCAAACCACCCAAACAACCGCGATACATTCAGCGCATGCGCCGCAGGCTCCCGGGCCGTCCAGGTGCCCCAGAACACACCCTTCACCTCACCCTCGCGCAACAGCAGCAGGTTCAGCGGCAAGCGCGGAATCTCGCCGGCCGCAAACCCCACCACCAGCAACCGCCCACCCCAGGCCAACCCGCGCACCGCCGCTTCCGTCAGCGCGCCACCCACCGGATCGTACACCACATCCACACCACCCGGCACCAGGCGCTTCAACTCGGCCTTCAAATCGGCCGTGGCATAGTTGATCCCCAGCTCCGCGCCATGCTCCCGCGCCAAGGCCAGCTTCTCATCCGTGGAAGCCGCCGCAATCACCCGCGCCCCCATCGCATGCCCAATTTCCACCGCCGCGAGGCCTACGCCGCCGGCCGCCCCCAGCACCAGCAGCGTTTCCCCAGCCCGCAGCCGGCCGCAATCCGCCAACCCGTGCAGCGACGTGCCATACACCAGCATGAACCCGGCGGCAGTGGTAAAATCCATTCCGTCCGGCAACGGCAGCACCCGATCCGCCTGTGCCACCACCTTCTCCGCGAAGCCCCCAATGCCACACACCGCGACCACGCGCTGGCCGGGCGCCAGGCCGGAAACCCCGTCGCCGACAGCCGCCACAACCCCCGCCACCTCGCTACCCGGCGTAAAGGGCCGCGGCGGCTTCACCTGATATTCGCCACGTACCATCAGGCCATCGGGAAAATTCACCCCGGCCGCGTGAACGTCGATCAGCACCTCGCCTTCTCCCGCCACCGGATCGGGACAATCCTGCAGGCGCAAGGCCTCGATGGGGCCGAATTCGTGGCAGACGATGGCTTTCATGCGACCTCCCGTATGGTCATGCCCTTTGCCGGGCTTGCTTTACGTTTAGGTCAGGTTGTGGCGTTCGCCAACCCGCCTGGCGACACTCCGGCCAATAGAACAGGCCCGTTGGCCCCCCTTTAGGCTTGCGCCGCCGACCAAATTGGTTTCGTAATCGAGACCACGGAGGATCGCACGATGCCGCCCGAGCCCCTACCCGCGTTCAACGCGTATGACGACACCGAGCACATGCGACGCCAGGTGGCTGCGGGCCAGCATCGCGATGTGGTGGGCGGGCTGTGGGATAGATTAGGGAACCTGCAGCGGGATTTTTTGATCTCGCGCGGGCTGCTTCCGGGGCATTTTCTGGTGGATATCGGGGCAGGGAGTTTTCGCGCAGGTGTGAAGCTGGTGCCCTATCTTGATCCCGGGCATTATTACGCCATCGATTCGCAACTGGTCTTGTTACAGGCTGGCTACGAGCAGGAGATTGTGCCCCAAGGGCTGGCGGTACGGTTTCCCCAGGCGAATTTCGCGGCGAATGCCGTGTTCGATGTGTCAAGCTTTGGACGTGTGTTCGATTACGCGCTGGCCCAGTCGGTTTTCACCCATATGCCGTTGTGGCGGCTTGAGGATTGCCTCACCGCGCTGGCACCCAGCATGCGCCTGGGCGGGATGTTCTTCTTCACCGTGTTTCTGGCGGACGTTGAGGCGGCGGCGCGCCCGGTGAAGCAGATGCCCGGCGGCGTGGTCACCTTGCCCGATCGCGATCCGTACCACGTGACGCGGCCCGCGTTGCAGGATGTGGCCGCACGCAGTGCGGCATGGCGGATGGTGGAGGCCCGCGGATGGTCGCATCCGCGCAATCAGCAGATGGTGTGTTTTGAGCGGGTGGCGGCGGGAGATTGACCCATGGGCTGGAACGCCTGGATACGACAGAGTCACCGTTGGCTTTCGATCGCTTTCACGCTGACTGTCGTCGCGAATTTCGCTGTCCGAATACATGGTGAGCCGCCACCATGGGTTACCTATTCGCCCTTACCGCCGCTGTTTTTGCTTCTCTTCAGCGGTCTGTACCTGTTCGTGCACCCCTATTTCGCCAAATGGCGGCGCCGGCCCAGCGCGGGCGGGATGTCCTGAGCCAACCGGGCTTCGTGCGGTAGGCTGAACGCCCCCGGTTGGCTGATCCGTTGACGGGCCGGCGGAGGCGGCCGAAACTCCGCTGACAAAGGCGTCAAGGTGGGCCGTGCCGGTAACGATTCCTTGTCTGTCGGTGGACGATGTGTCCGCCGTTCTTGCAGCCCTGCCGCCTCAGTCCGGCGATAACACGCATCGCCCGACGATCCTCGTCGATTTCGATCACACCTTGTTTGCCTCCAACAGCACCGAACTGTTTCTCGCGTCTGCCCGGCCAAGCTGGCTGGCTTCCCTCATCTTGGGGTTCGTTCGCGGCGTTCTGCCGTGGCACCTTTATGATGCCCGGTGGGGGCGGTTGCGGGATTACCTGAGCATTACGGCAATCATGGCCATCATGCCATGGACCTTGGCGACCTGGTGGCTGCGCGGGCCCCGTTTATTGGAGCAATTCACGCAGCATAGGCTGAGCCATGAACTGCGGGTGATTCCGCCGGACCAGATGGTGATTGTCTCCTTCGGCTACGCCCCGATCATTCGTGCTCTGCTGAGGAAGAGCCCATGGCGTACATGCAGGCTCATCAGCATGCCGGTTCCCTGTCCACCACGGCTGTTGACGTGCCGCAAAACCGATCTGCTGCGGCGTTTCGCACCCGATATGGATCCGGCAGCTGCGATTTTCATATCCGACTCCGAAGACGATGCGGATCTGCTGCAAGCATCTCTCAAAGGGTGCCTGATACCGCTCCAAGGGGAGCGCCTGCTCGCGGACGCGAAGCATTACCTGCCATGGCGCTACGCCAGCATCGGCAAATACGGCCGGGCTTGGACGATGGAACTCATTCTGCGTATAGATTTTGTTTTGATGCTTCTGGCGACAACGAATTGGGGAAGGCTTTCCGCGCTGTCCACGCTGGCCGCGATGTTGTTCTTCGTGTCGTTGCACGCCGTTTACGAAATCGGCTATTTCGAGAACGATTTCCATGCCGCCAAGCGGGAGGCTGCACCGTCATTGTCGCCGGGCGCCGCGCATTTTAATGGCTTTCCGCTGGAACGGCACGCCTGGGGCTGGGCCGCTTTTCTGGGCACGGCCGCAAGCCTATCCATGGCCATGATGGCTGGGCCGACATGGGCGGTTTTTCTTCGGTGCGAGCTGAGTTGGGCGATCGTGCTCGGTGTCACGCGGATCAGCTTCTATGCTTACAACCGGCAGCCGGTAAGCCGGCGCTTGTTCATTTACCCGCTGCTTCAGGCCTGCAAAACGCTTGGCGTCTTGGCGGTGTTGCCCGCAAGTGTGATGGGCGTGGCATTGCTCTCGGCCCAGATCGTGGCAATGTGGATGAATTACACGGTTTATCGCTTGGCCGGCTTGCGCAGCGAAGTGAACGTGGATGCGGTCAGGCTGGCCGTTTTTCTCATTTTCGCCGCGGGCTTGGCGCTGGCGCAACCCCGGCTGCTGATCACGCCGGGACCGGCCGCGACTGGCATAATCGTCTCTTGGCTGGCTTGGCGCGTTGCTCTCCGATATTATAGAGCCAACCGCGAGAATCTATTGGCTACGGCCCGAAGATCGTTCGGATAAACTTCGCATCGAAGCCGATGCCGCCGTACTGGCCGCCGGACCCCGCATTCTTGCCGGCACAGACGACGCGGCAAAACAATCATGGGCGGTCTGCGTTTGGGATAAGCCGATGACACCCGCAATACTGCGCCTGCTGCGAAAATTGTCGTTTCAGACGGGCCAAGGCGCTCGTCATTCTCATCCAAAATGCCGATCCCGTTGACCTGACCCTCTTTTCCCAGTTGAGCATTTTCGACGATATAGGCGAAACGCCGCTGGACGCTGCCCCCCATCCATGCCAGCGACACCCATGGCATTCCTGAGCGAACCCGAGCCCCCCCGCTTCACGCCGTTGACGACTGCCCCCGGCGTGACCCGCATTGTGGCGCCCAATCCGGGGCCGATGACGTATCACGGCACCAATACCTGGCTGATAGAGGGCGAGGACGGCCTCACCGTCATCGATCCAGGCCCCGATCACCCCGAGCATATCACTTCCATCGCCACCGCCGGCCCGGTTGCGCGCATTGTGCTCACCCATACACATCCGGATCACATGGCGGGCGCGCCGGCGCTGCGGGGGGCGACGGGGGCGCCGATCTATGCCTGGGGGCGCCCCTGGGCACCGGATTTTAGGCCCGATGTGGCGATTGCGGACGGGGAGAGCGTTGGGCCGCTCACGGCGCTGCATACGCCGGGGCATGCGTCGGATCATCTGTGCTTTGCGCTGGCCGGCACCAAAATTCTGTTTTCGGGGGATCATGTGATGTCGTGGAACACCAGCGTCGTCGCTCCGCCGGATGGGGATATGGGCGCGTATATGGCGGGTTTGCGGAGGCTGCTGGCGCGCGATGATGAGCTGTATCTCTGCGGACATGGGGCCCCGTTACCCAATCCGCTGCCGCTGGTGCGGGGGATGCTGTCGCATCGCGCGGGGCGGGAGGCTTCCATCCTGGCCGCGTTACGTGACGGGCCTTTGGATGTGGAATCGCTTGTCGCGCAGCTCTACGCCGGCCTGGCGCCGCACCTGTTTCGTGCCGCCTGCGGCACCGTACTCGCCCATTTGTTGAAACTGCAATCAGACGGCCGCGTCGCGTCCGAGGGAAGCCGCTGGGGATCACACAGTTAAAAGTCTTTTTGCTTCTTTTTCTTCAGAAAAAGAAGCAGTCTTCTCTTCCTGTCTGTGCTCAATCCCGATACCCCCGATCAACCCGATCCAGCTTGCGCAACAGCGCCGGCCACAACAGGTGATTTGCCACGGTTTGCATCCCCGCCGCCTGGCTCAGCGCCGCGTTTTTCTCAATCACGGTCGCCTCGGTCGGGTAATCGTCATGGCCCAAAATGCGTGTCCGCACCTGCATTGTGCAGGCACGTTCCAGAAAATACATGCGCAGAAAGGCTTCCGCCACGGTGCGGCCCACCGTGAGCGTGCCGTGGTTGCGCAGCAGCATCAGATTATGCGCGCCCAGATCCTGTTGCAGCCGCGGCCGTTCGTTATGATCCAGCGCCACGCCTTCATAGTCGTGATAGGCCAGATCGGCGATCACCAGTTGCGCCGTCTGGTTCAGCGGTTGCAGGCCCTGCCGGCTCGTCGCCACCGCGGTGCCGTCCGGCGTGTGCAGATGCATCACGCAGCCGGCATCCTCGCGCACCTCATGCACGGCCGAATGGATGGTGAACCCCGCCGGATTCACCAGCGCATCGCCGCCATCCACGGGGAAACCGTCCATCCCCACCTTCACCAGGCTAGAGGCGGTGATCTCATCGAAGGTGTAGCCATAGGGATTGATCAGAAAGTGGTGCTGCGGCCCCGGAACCCGCGCGGAGATATGCGTAAAGATCAGATCATCCCACCCGTGCAGCGCTACCAGCCGGTAGGCCGCCGCCAGATCGCGCCGGATTGCCTGCTCGGCCGAAATATCGGTGATCTCGTTCATATGGACCTCCTTAATCTTCCTGGTGCCAATCTACCGACATTGCCTTGATCAGCGCCAGCACCGGCCGCCCGGGGGCCAGCCGCAGCCGCTCGGCCGCATCCCGCGTCACCCGCGCCAACAAGGCCCCGCCCCCGAGTTCCAAACTGACCAGTGCCGCATGCCCCGCCGCATCTTCCGCCACCGCCACGACGTGAGCCTGCAGGATATTGGTCACGGAGATCCCGCGCGGGCTCTCCACCGCCAGGATCACCTCGCGCGCCGGCACACGCAGGCGCACACCCGTGCCGGGGGGCGCCGTAATCTGCGGCACCCACACGAAATCCGCCCCGCAGGAAATCGCCGTCAGCCCACGCTCCGGCAGATGCGAATTCACCACCCCGCGCAGCACACCCCCCGCATCCTCCCGTAGCGCCAACGGCAGATCCACCCGCGCCGTCATCTCCGTCAGCGGTCCCGCCGCCACCACCCGCCCGGCCTCGATCAGCACCAGCGTATCGGCCAGGCGCGTCACCTCATCGAGCGAATGGCTCGCATACACGATCGGGATCGAGAGCACGCTGCGCAGCCGCGCCAGATAGGGCAAAATCTCATCCCGCCGCGCCTGATCCAGCGCGGAGAGCGGCTCGTCCATCAGCAAGAGCCGCGGATTGCTCAGCAGCGCCCGCCCGATCGCCACCCTCTGCCGCTCCCCACCCGACAAGTGCCGCGGCCGCCGGCCCAGCAGCGCCCCGATGCCGAGCAACGCGACCGCATCGTCAAACTTCACCGGTCCCGCCCCGCCGCGCCGCAGCCCGTAGCGCAAATTGTCCCGCACGCTCATATGCGGAAACAGGCGGCCATCCTGGAACACGTACCCAACACCCCGGTATTCCGGGCGGCGGCGCTCCAGGGGGACCCCGTCCAGTTCCATGCGAAACCGGTGCGGGCGGAGCAACCCCGCCATCGCATTCATCAGGCTCGTCTTGCCGGCGCCAGACGGGCCGAACAACGCGATCACACCCGGCGTGGGCGCCTCAAACGCCATGGTGAGCGAGACGCCAGCAAACCGATGCTCGAGGCTTACCCGCAGCATCGACAGGCCAGGGGCTCTGCCCCCCATACGTGAAGGAGGGGACCAAGCTGGGGCCGGAAGGCCCCAGACCCCATTATTTAAGCCGCCTGGGTGACAGAAACTCAGCCAAAACTAACCCGCCCACGGCAAGAAACACCGAGACCAAAGCGAGCCGGCCAGCAACCGCCTCGCCACCCTGCGTCTCCAACGCGGAGAAAATCGCCAGCGGCAGGGTCTGCGTCTGGCCGGGGATATTGGCGGCGAACGTGATCACCGCCCCGAACTCCCCCAGCGACGCGGTATATCCCATCACCACCGCCGCCAGCACACCCGGCCCCGCCAGCGGCAGGGTGATGGTCAAGAAACGATCCACCCAATGCGCCCCCAATGTGCGCGCCGCCTGCTCCAGCCGGGGATCCACCGCCTCCACCGACAACCGGATCGCGCGCACCATCAGCGGGAAAATCATCACACCGCACGCCAATGCCGCTCCGCTTTCCGTAAACGCCAGATGAACACCGAACCGCGCGGCGAGCCAGGCCCCGACCGGCCCTTCCACCCCGAACACCAGCAGCAACAGCCACCCCGTCACCACCGGCGGCAACATCAGCGGCAGGTGCACCAGCGCGTTCAGCAGAAAACGGCCGGGAAACCGCCCGCGGGCCAATAGCAGCGCCACTATCATCGCCAGCGGCAACCCGAAGCCCACCGCACGTGCCGCCACGCGCAGCGACAGATAAACCGCCTCCTGCTCATCGCCCGACAACGGCCAAGGCCACGTCACGGTGCGGTAAAACCCCAATGCAGAAACACGTCCTGCGCCGGCTGGGTGTGCAGGAAGGCCACGAAATCCCGCGCGGCCGCTGTGTTGTGCGCCTTGAGCACGGCAACCGGATACCGGATCGGATCATGCGTATCGGGCGGAAAAATGCCCGCAATCCCCAGGCTCGGCGTCACCTTCACATCCGTGCCGTATACGATCCCCGCCGGCGCCTCACCCAGCTCCACCAGGCGCAAGGCGGCGCGCACGGAATCCGCAGGCGCCAGCCGCGCGCTCGCCACCTCCCAAAGACCCATCTTCTGCAGCGCCTGCCTGGCGTAAATTCCCGCCGGCACATGCGCCGGATCACCCACCGCCAGGCGCCCATCGGGGCCCAGCACCGCCAGCAGATTGCTCCCCGCCCCCAGCTTCACCGGCTTGAGCCCCTGCTTGGGTTCCACCACCACCAGGCTGTTGCCGACCAGATCGCTGCGTGAGGCGGCCAGCAGCGCATGCCGCTTGGCCAGATCGTCCATCCACTTCTCATCGGCCGAGACAAACACGTTCGCCGGCGCCCCATGCGCGATCTGCTGCGCCAGCGTGCCGCTCGATTCGAAGCTGAACACCACCTTGGGATGCCCGCCCGCCATCCACAGCGTGGCAATATCCTGCATAGCGTTCGTCAGGCTGGCTGCGGCAAACACCGTGATTGTATCGGCGGCACGCGCACCGAACGGGAGCAGCAGGAGACACGCAAAAAAGACTCGGAAGATCATCGGAGACATCTCGGAACCTATTGTTCTTTTTTGAAAAAAAGAACCAAAAAACTTTCAGCCATTGGCACCCGTGTAGCCGGACATCTCGCGTCCCGCCCCCCGAGGGAGCAACAAGGATACCGGCGCCGCCAGTGCGCTTATCGCGGCTACGGCGAGGAATGCCAGCCCAAAATCGTGATCAGTCGGCATGGCGTGGTGCCCGGCCACCCGCGCCAACTGCAGCACCCCGGCACTCACCGGGATGCCGATGGTGAGCGACACCTGCTGAAGCGCCGAATAGAATGTCGTCGCCGCGCTCATCCGCGCGCGCGACACCTCCGCGTAGGCCACTGAATTATACGCGGTGAATTGCAGCGACCGCATCATCCCGCTACCCACCAGCACCGCATAGATCGCCGCCAGCGGCCAGCTCGGGCGGAAAAACGCGCAAGCGCCCAGCGCCGCCGAACAGAGCAGCGCATTGACCGCGAGCGTGCTGCGAAACCCGAACCGCCGCAGCACCCATTGCGTCGCCGGCTTCATCCCGATAGCCCCCGCGGCACTGGCAAAGGTGATCATGCCGCTCTGCGCCGGGCTGCGCCCGAAACCCACCTGGATCATCATCGGCAACAGAAACGGCGTGGCCCCGATGCCGATCCGGAACAGCGACCCCGCGCATACGGACACGGCAAAAGTCGGCAGCCGCAACAGCGACAGATCGAGCAAATTTCGCGTCTGCCGCCGGCAACGGCGCACATACAGCGTGCTCGCCACCGCACAGACCAGCGCCAGCCCGGCGACCACCACCGGCGCCACAAGCCCGCGCCCCGCCAGTTCCAGCACCCCCATGAACCCCGCCAGCGCCGCACCCGTGAGCGCCAGGCCGCCGAAATCGAACCGGCCGGGGTCGGGCTCGCGCACATCGACGATGAACAGGCTCACAAGGGTGAATCCCAGCACGCCGATCGGCACGTTGATGTCGAAAATCCAGTTCCAGGAGAAATACGTCACGATGAACCCGCCAACCGGCGGCCCGATCACCGGCCCCACCAGCGCCGGGATCGTCACCCACGCCATCGCGGCGATCAGCCTGTCCTTGGGCACCGAGCGCAGCAGAACCAGCCGGCCCACCGGCAGCATCATCGCCCCGCCCAGGCCCTGGATCACCCGGCTGACCACCAGGAACCACAGCGCATCCGCCCGCCCGCACAGCACCGAGCCCAGCGTGAACACCGCGATCGCGATGCGGAACACATTGCGCGTGCCAAACTTATCCGCCATCCAGCCGCTGGCCGGGATGAACACCGCCACCGCGAACAGATACGCCGTGAGTGCCACGTTCATGTGCACCGGGTCTTCGTGGAAGGCGCGCGCCATGGCCGGCAAGGCGGTGGCGATGACCGTGCCGTCCAGATTCTGCATGAACAGCGCGCTGGCCACGATCACGGCCACCAGCCGCTGCCGGCCAGGCGTCAGAAGCGGCTTGGTGGGCGGGGTAAGGCCGGCTGGCGGCGCTGCATCGGGGGCGAGGGTGGTGCTCAATACTGTTTATAGGGCAGGAATTTGCCGCTCATGGTGATGGCGACGCGGTCGCCGGCCGGGTTCGGCTCGCGCTTCAGATCCATGCGGAAGTCGATCGCGCTCATGATCCCGTCTCCGAATTCCTCATGGATCAGCGCCTTGAACGTGGTGCCATAGACGCTGACAAGTTCATAAAACCGGTAGATCAGCGGATCCGTCGGCACCGCGGTAGGCAGCGACCCGCGATACGGCGGAAGCTGCAACAGCTTGATCTCGAACTCGCTGAGGCCGAGCTGGTTGCCGATCGCCTCGGCCGCCGGGGCGGGCAATGCCATCTGCCCCAGCAGCGCGGCCGTGACGTATTCCTTCGACAGGCCGGGGGCCAATTCGGCCAGCCCCGCCCAGGAGAGATCCCGTTCGATCTTGATGCGGACAATCTTCTCGGTCAGTTCGTGGCGCATGGATGTCCTTTCGTGCGGGGCCTGGATCAGGGATCGCGTGTGGCCGCGAACCTAAGCCGGACATAATCGGCGATCCAGTCTCCTGCTGCGGTGCGAAGCGGGCGCGACAGCAACCATTCCACCTCCGCCAGCACATCCTGCTGCTCGCCTTCCGGCAGGCCGGCGAGGAACGGGCCGGCGAAGGTGGCGAGCCAGCCTTTCAGACCGGTCGGCAGGTAAGTGGGGCGTGGGATCAGGGTTGCCTGCCGCACCGTGAAACCATGCGCCGCCAGCAGCGCCGCATAGGCCTCGGCCGTGGGGAAGAACCAGCCAAAACCGTGGTCGGGGTTATGGCCACGGGCATGCAAGGCGGCGCGGAAGGCGGTGACGATGGCGGCGACATTGCCCTGCCCGCCCATCTCGCCCACGAATCTCCCGCCGGGTTTTAGCGCCTTTGCAACCCCGGCCACGACGGCAGAAGCGTCGGGCATCCAATGCAGTGCTGCGTTGCTGAACACGGCATCGAATTCGCGGTCGAAGCCGAGGTTCTGGCCGTCCATCACGCGCGCATCCAGGCCGCGGGCGCGGGCGGCGGCCACCATGTCGGCCGAGCCATCCACGCCGATCACGTTTGCGCCCATATCTGCGAGTTTTTCCGTCAGCGCCCCATCCCCGCATCCAAGATCGAGGATCTGCTCCCCCTTTTTGGGCTGCAATAGGTCGAGCACCGGTACCCCCAGATCCGCCACGAACCTGGCATTCTGGGCGTATGTCGTTGCCGACCAGTCTTGTTTATTCACGGGTCTGTCCGTCTATCGTCATGTCAAAAGTTTTTTGCTTCTTTTTTTCAAAAAAGAAGCGCTTTCTTTCTTCTCTAAGAATGCCGTGACCGGCGTCCCCGTTATCCCATGCGCCACCACGGACGCCGCCGCCGCCAGGCTGACGATCGGCCACAGCGTTTCCAGCCCGGTGGAATCCTGCGCCGTCAGCGCATAGAACATGGCCGCCGCGCCGATTGGCCCGAACCAGCCAGCGAACAGATTATAAGGAAGCCGGCGCGCCCAGGGCATGCCCTGCCGCAGCAGCAGCCATGCCGGCATGCGGCGCAGCAGCAGCACGCAAGCGACGAACGCCACTGCATGCCAACCCATGGCCGCCCAGGCGCCCCACGGTGCCGCCACGCCGAGCAGGATCATGATCGGCAGGTCAAAAAACCGGGTAATCGCTTCGTTGAAATGCTCCTGGTGCTCCTGGTTGGCCGAGTCGTAGCCATCATTGAGCACGGCGCCTGCCACGAACGCGCCGAGCACGCCGTTGCCGCCGACCGCCTGCAGCCCGCACATCACGGCGAGCGCCAGCGCCAGCGCAATGGTCAACAGCGAGGATCGTTCGGCATGCTCCTGCCGCGCCGCCCATCGCATCAGCCGGCGCGCCACGTATCCGGCGGCGGCGCCGAGCAGCAGCGCGGTGCCGACATCCCACAGCACCGCGTGCAGCAACCAGTGCAGGCCGATGGCATGCCAGGTTCCGCGGGTGCTGAGCGCGATCACCGGCAGCATCACGATCGGGCCGGCAAGGCCATCATTGATCGCGCTCTCCGCGGTGATAGCGTGCCGTAGATCGGCCGGCACCGCGCGGCGCGCCAAGGCACCGCTGACCACCGGTGCGGAGAGCACAGGGTCGGTCGGCGCGATCACCGCCCCGATCAGCGCGCAGATACGCCATGGCAGCGCGAAGCTCGCCGCCGTTACCAGCGCGCCCGCAACCCACATCAGCACCATGCCAGGGCCCAAGGCCACGGCAAGGCCACGCCAATGCCGCCTGATCCACCCCTGCGGCAACCGGATCGCCGCCGCCAGCACGGCGATCGCAAGTGTGATACGCGCCGCCTCGCGCAGAAACATGTGGGCTTGGGGGTTGTGCACGGGGTCCAGCGACAGCAGGCCAAGCCAGGCCGGACCGATGGCCACGCCGAAACCGGCGCAGACAAGAGGCTCGGAAATCCACAGCTTGGCGTTCACCAGGCCGGAGGTGGCGCCCAGCAGGAGGAGAAGGGCTGCAGTACCGAAGCCGAGCAGCCAGACGTGCTGGACGATCATCCTTTCTTAGTCTCGCGCCCGCTGCCGCGCCGCTTCTACCAGCTGCACCAGCGCCGCCCGCACCCCTGCGGCATCCTCAACCCGTGAATCAAAGGCCACACGCAGCACCTTCTCGTCCTGAATCAGGTCGAACCCATCCGGATCAACCCCCAGCATGAGCCACGGGCCGGATTCACCCTGCACTTGGGCCAACAGGCTCAGAGCCGCGCCATGGTCGTTATTGCAATGGGCGATGATACGATCAGCCGCCTCTGCCAACCGATCCACGGATGCCTGCGTCGGCGCCAGCGCATCACCCGGCACAGCATGGGCCTGCGCGAACCCGCCGATGTACTGCGCGGCCTCCGGCTGCATCCGCCAGAGGCCGAAATCCGTGAAATCCGCGTAGAATGCCGCGTACGGGTGCCGCGCAACCCAGAACCGCTTCGCCGCCGGATCGTCAATCCGCACGGCGCGGCCCGTGACTGTCACCCGCGGCGCCGTCTGCGGGTTGATACCGTCCGGCACGCCGGTGACCATCACCGCACAGCGCGGTTCCGCCTCCAGATGCCGGGTATGGGCCGATAGGCTGGACAGCAGCATCAGCACCGCACACCCCGGGGTGATGGCCGGCGTGACCAGCGAGGCGAAGGGTTGGCCGTGGCTCTGCGTGGCCAGGGTCGCCATCCGGGTGGCACGAAGAAGACATGCGGCGGAGAAGGCGGGGTGGGTCATTGGAAGAAGAAAGAAAGATGTTCTTTTTTGAAAAAAAGAACCAAAAAACTTTTGACCTTGGGGTGTCGGGTCGCCGGCATCTGCGTTTCCCTGTAACACATGGGTTCGGACACGATCCCTCTTAGCGAGCGCCATGAAGCACACCATCGCCCTGGTCGACGACGACCGCAACATCCTCACCAGCGTGGCGATGACGCTCGAACAGGAGGGGTATGCCGTGCGCACCTATACCGACGGTGAAAGCGCGCTGCAGGCCCTGACCGCCAAGCCGGTGGACCTGGCCGTGCTGGACATCAAGATGCCGCGCATGGACGGCATGGAGCTGCTGCAGCGGCTACGCCAACGCACGCAAATGCCCGTGATCTTCCTCACCAGCAAGGATGAGGAAGTGGACGAACTGATGGGCCTGCGCCTGGGTGCGGACGATTACATCACCAAGCCGTTCAGCCAGCGCCTGCTGATCGAACGCATCCGCGCCCTGCTCCGCCGCAACGACAGCAGCCGCGCCGAAGGCTCCGGCACCCCCGCCGGGGGCATCCTGACCCGCGGGGACCTGGTGCTGGACGAAACCAGACATCAATGCCTGTGGAAAGGCACCGATATCCAACTGACGGTGACGGAATTCCTGCTGGTGAAAGCACTCGCCACCCGCCCCGGCATGGTGAAAAGCCGCGACCAGTTGATCGATGCCGCCTACGGCGAAAACATCTTCGTCGATGACCGCACGATCGACAGCCACATCAAGCGCGTGCGCAAGAAGTTCCGCCAGGTGGATGGCGAGTTCAATGCGTTCGAGACGCTCTACGGGATCGGCTACCGGTACAAGACATAGGCCCATGATGGAACACCGCCCGTTCGGCCCCGCCACACACCCTGTGTCCGTCATCGGTCAAGGCACGTGGCAGATCCACCAAACCGACCGCCGCGCCGCCATCGCGGCACTTCAGCGCGGCATCGATCTCGGCATGACGCATATCGATACGGCCGAGTTGTACGGCGAGTCCGAGACTGTCACCGGCGAGGCCATTGCGGGCCGCCGCGATCAGGTGTTCCTCGTTTCTAAGGTGATGCCCAGCAACGCCTCCCGCGCCGGCACGATATCCGCCTGCGAGACATCCCTCGCGCGCCTGCGCACAGACTACCTCGACTGCTATCTGCTCCACTGGCCCGGCCGCCACCGGCTGGAGGATACCATTGCCGGTTTTGAAACCCTGATCCAGCAAGGCAAGATCCGGGCCTGGGGCCTGAGCAATTTCGATGTTGACGGGCTTCAGGCCGCGTGGAATGCCGGCGGCGCCAACCGCATCGCCTGCAACCAGGTGCTCTACCATCTTCAGGAACGCGCCATCGAACACGCCGTGCTGCCGTGGTGCGCCGAACACACGATCAGCATAACCGCCTACAGCCCCTTCGGCAGCGGCAACTTCCCCGCCCCCGCATCATCCGGCGGCAAAGTATTGCAGAAAATCGCCGCGGCGCACGGTGCCACGCCACGCCAGGTTGCCTTGCGTTTTCTGCTGCGCCACCCATCCGTGTTTGCCATCCCCAAAGCCAGCCGCGCCGAACATGCCGCGGAAAATGCGGCTGCCGGCTGGCTCGATCTGTCGGCGTCCGACATCACGGCGATCGATGCGGCTTTTCCGCGCGGTAAGAAGCCCCGGGCGCTGCCGATGTTGTAGAAGGACGGGAGAATGTTCTTTTTTGAAAAAAAGAACCAAAAAACTTTTGTCCCTTTGCGCACGCTGCCGGCACGGTGTGCGCCAAGTCTCAAAAGTTTTTTGCTACTTTTTTTCAAAAAAGAAGACCTTCCCTACGCCGCAGCCAGCATCCGCACCGTCTCCCCTCCACGCCGCCGCGCCAGCACCACATAAAACGCCGGCACCACAAAGAGGGTGAACAACGTCCCGATCGACAGGCCCGACGCAATCACCAGACCCATCGCGAACCGCGCCGCAGCCCCAGCCCCACTGGCGAACACCAACGGCGCCACCCCCAACACCATCGCCGCCGTCGTCATCAGGATCGGCCGCAGGCGCAGCAGCGCCGCATGCTCGATCGCCTCGCGCTTACTCTGCCCCAGCGCCTGCTGCTCATTGGCCACTTCCACCATCAGAATGCCGTGCTTGCTGATCAACCCCATCAGCGTCACCAGCCCGACTTCGGAATAAATGTTCAGCGTCGCCCCATGCACGCCGAAATAGATGAACACCAGCGCACCCGCCAACGACATCGGCACAGATATCAGAATGATCAGCGGATCGATGAAACTGCCGAACAGCGCAGCGAGCGACAGATAAATCACCACCACGGCAAATCCGAACGTGGCCGCGAAGCCCGATGATTCCTGCACGAATTGGCGCAGCGGCCCCGCCGTGTCGGTGGCGTAATCCGGCGGCAGAACGCGCGTGGCGATCGCGTTCAACGCCGCCAGCGCATCACCCTGGCTCACGCCTGGCATCGGCACACCGCTGATCGTGGCGGAGTTCATCTGCTGGAAGTGGCTGATCTGCTCGGGCACCGTCGTGGTCTCGATATGCGCCACCGCCGAAAGTGGCACCGCGACGCCATTGATGGTGGCAATCGTGTAGCCGTTCAACTGATCCGCATTCAGCCGCCAGAGCCGCGCCACCTCCGGCATCACCTTGTAGGATCGCCCGGCCAGATCGAAATAGTTCACATACCCGCCGCTCAGCAACGTATTCAGCACGTTGCCGATCTGCGACATGTCTAGCCCCAGCGCCGCTACCTTGTCACGATCGATCACCACCGTGGATTGCGGCACATCGATCTTCAGATCCCTGTCGGCGTAGGCAAACAAGCCTGTCTTCTGTACGGCCGCCAAAAACCGTTGCGATACGTCATTCAGCTCACGAAACGGCCGCGTCGTCTTGATCACATAGCCGATCGGCAACGCGCCATAGCTGCCCGGCAGCGGCGCATCCAGATACACCGCCAGATTCACCCCGGCGACATCGGCAAACTTGCCCTCTAGTTCCTTCAGCACCTCGGCAGTGGAGCGTTTGCGATGCGCAAAATCCTTCAGTTCCACGCCGCCGCCCATGCGCCCCGGCTGCGCGACACTCCAGGAACTGTCATATTCCGGCAGCGACTCCTCGATCGCCTGGATCTGCTTTTCATACAGCCTGAGCATATCCACGGTGGACATGGGCGGTGCAGCACCCCCGATATTGATGATCCCGGTATCCTCCTGCGGCGCCAGCTCGCTCGTCGATCCGCGATACAGCAAGAAGCTGGCGGCCAGAACGACAATACCGAAACCGACGAGCGGAATCCGCATCGCCAATGCAGCCCTGAGCAATGGACGATAGGCACGCTGCATCGGCTGCAAAGATACCGCAATGGGCCGCGATCCACCGGCCGGCGGGCGCAGCAGGAACCGGCACATCATCGGCGAAAGGGTCAACGCCAGGATCGCCGACACCGTCACGCTGCCCACCAGCGTCATGGCGAATTCGGTGAACAGCGCGCCCGTCAACCCGCTACGCAGCGCGATGGGCACATAGACCGCGATCAGCACCACCGTCATCGCCACGATCGGGCTGGCAAGGCTACGGGCGGACCGCAGCGCCGCATCCAGCGCGCTCGCGCCATCCGCCATCTCCCGCGTGACGTTCTCCACCACGATGATCGCATCATCCACCACCAGGCCGGTGGCCAGAACCAATGCGAGCAGCGTGAGCAAATTGATGGAAAACCCCAGTATCCACAGTGCCGCAAAGGTGCCGATCAAGGAGAGCGGGATCGTGATCACGGGAATCACCGATGCCCGCAGCGACCGCAGGAAGGCAAACACCACCACCGCGACAATGGCCAAACTCTCCAGAAGCGTTTTGACGACATCGGCGATGGACTGCCGCACATTGACGGTCACGTCATACTCCGTCTCCGCATTCAGCCCCTGCGGCAGGTCGGCCTTGATGGCGGCGAATTTGGCCTTCACTGCACTGACCACATCCAGCACGTTCGCGTTCGGCGCTGGTTCTATATCCACCAAAACAGAGGGCATACCGTTGTTCAGAATGGATTGCTGGTAGTTGTCGGACCCCAATTCCACATCGGCCACATCGCCCAGCCGGGTGATACGCCCATCATTCTGCTTCACCACCAGATCGCGGAACTGCGCCAGCGTATGCAGCCCACTGGTAATGCCCAAAGGCACACCCACCATCTGCCCCGCGGTGCCACCCGCGGCACTGGTAAAATTATTGGCGGTGAGTGCCTGCGACACATCGGCCGCCGTCAGTGCGCGTGCCGCCAGCTTCATTGGATCGAGCCAGGCCCGCAGAGCGAAATTCTGCCTGCCCCAAATCTTCACCGCCTGCACGCCGCGTGTTGCCTGCAGCTCCGGCTGCACCACGCGCGTGAGGTAATCGGTGATCTGCGGCTCGCTCATGACCGTACTGGTGAAAGCAAAGAACAGCGTGCTGCCCTCCCCGCCGGTCATCAGATGCAGCCGCGGCGTTTGTGATTGCGGCGGCAATTGATCGTGAACCGAGCTGATCTGCGCCTGAATTTCCGTCAGCGCCCGGTCCGGATCCTGGTTCAGGCGCAGATAGGCCTCGATCGTGCTGTCGCCGGTCTGGCTGGAACTGTCCAGATAGTCGATCCCGTCCACCTGGGCGATCGCGTTCTCCAGCGGCGTGGTGATGAACCCCGCGACGGTTGCCGCATCCGCGCCGTAATAGCTGGTATCGATCTGGATGAGGGCATTCACCGTCCTGGGATATTCCCGCAGCGGCAAAGCCTGTTCTGCGCGCAGGCCGAGCAGCAGGATGAAGACGCTGACGACGATGGCGAGCACGGGGCGCAGGATGAATATATCGGTTAGGCGCATGATCATCGATCCAAGGAAGGAAGATGTTCTTTTTTGAAAAAAAGAACCAAAAAACTTTTATCCGTTCAGTACGCGTGTTGCCGGCGTGTCGGGTCCAAAGGTAAAAGTTTTTTGCTTCTTTTTTTCAAAAAGAAGGCCTTGCCTTACTCCTCGGCCGGCTTCGGCGCCGCAT
This sequence comes from Acetobacteraceae bacterium, assembly GCA_003133065.1. Lineage (GTDB taxonomy): Bacteria > Pseudomonadota > Alphaproteobacteria > Acetobacterales > Acetobacteraceae > BOG-908. The sequence continues at coordinate 10,499 of PKZM01000060.1, read as the reverse complement.
CATCCGCCGGCTCAACAGCGTTATTCACCGCAACCTGCGATCCGTGATGCAACTTGATCTGCCCTGCGGTCACCACAATGTCTCCCTCGGACAGTCCCTGGATCACGGCCACCTGATCACCCCGCGTGGGCCCGGTTTTCACCACCGCTTGCCGCACCCGGTGAGTCGCCGGCGAGACCACATACACCAGGCTGCCATAGGGATTATACACGATCGCCGCGTTCGGCAGCGTAATGTAGTGATGCACTATCCCGGCCTTGAGGTGCACCGTCACGAACATGCCTGGCAGCAGCACGTGATCCGGGTTCGGCAATTCGGCGCGCAGTTGCGCCATGCGGCTGGCGGGATCCACTTTGGGGCTAATGGCGCTCACCCGCGCGGCAAATTCGCGGCCGGGATAGGCATCCACGCTCAGCGCGGCCGTGTCGCCGTCATGCACATCCGCCAGTGCCTGCTGTGGCAGATAGAAATCCACGAAAAGCGGATCCAGCGCCTGCAGCGTCACGATCGTGGCGCCGGCTGCCAGATATTGCCCCTCATCCACCATGCGCAGGCCCAGCCGGCCCGCGAAGGGCGCGCGCACGATTTTTTCGGCCATCAGGGCCTGCTGTTGGGCCACCAGAGCGCGGGCGGAGCGCAGATGGCTGGTATCGGCATCCACGCTCGCCTGGCTCACCGCCTGGGCGCGGTATTGTTTTTCGTCGCGCGTCAGGTTGCTCGCCGCCAGATCAGCGGCGGCCTGCAGATCGGCCAGTTTCGCCGCGTCATCATTCGGCCGCAGGCGCAGCAGCACCGTTCCCGCCGCCACATCGCGACCGGAGTCGAAGCCCACGCTGTCCACCACGCCCGCCACTTCGGCCGCCAGGTCTGCCCCCCGCACCGCGCGCACGGTGCCCACCGCATCCAGCGTATCCTGCCAGGCTGTGGCGCGCGCCACGATCGTAGACACCGTCGCAACCGGCTCCTGCGCCCCCGCCGGCGTGCACGCCAATACAGCGACCAGAACAAAAATTCTTTGCTTCTTTCTTTCACGAAAGAAGGCCTTTCTGTCTTTTGCGCTTTCATGGGGCATCATGGCAGCAATGACCTCAGCAAGTTTTCAGGCGGCTTCGGCAGATCGTCCCGGTTCCACCAGCCGCCCCCCAGGGCGACGTACAGGGCAACCGTATCGGTATAGCGCGCCGCTTCGGCGCGGATCAGGCCGAGCACTGCCGTCTGATACTGTGTTTGCGCGGTCAGCACGCTCAGATAGGCAACGCCGCCGGCACGGTACTGCGCCTGCGCCAGGCTCAGGCTGCGCGCGGCCGCATTTGCCGCCATCTGGTTGGCAGCCAGGGCGCGCGCATCCCCCTGCAAAGCCGTCAGCACATCGGCGACGTTCTGAAAGGCGGTAATCACCGCGTTCTGGTAGGCGAAGGCAGCCTGCCGCGCTGCGGCCACCGCCTGGCGCTGCTGGTGCAGCAGCGTGCCGCCGGAAAATACCGGCGCCAGCGCTTGCGTCAGCAGATACAGTTCACCGTTACCCGGCGTGAACAGGCCGGCCACTTGCGCGGGCTGGCTGCCGATACTGCCTTGCAGGGTGAACTGGGGCAGGCGATTCGCGATCGCAATGCCGATCTTCGCCGTCGCTTCATGCAGTTGCGCCGCGGCGTTGCGGATATCCGGCCGCTGATCCACCAGGCGCGACGGCAGAGAAACGGGTAATTCCCCCGGCAGCGTCAGATCCTCCAGTGCAATGGCCGGGATGGCCGCCTGCGCCGGCACCTGCCCCACATAGGCCGCAAGCTGATCGCGTGTCTGCGCCAGTTGCGTTTGCAGCGGCACCAGCAGCGCCTGGGTCTGTGCGAGTTGGGCTTCCTGGCTTGCCACATCGCTGCCCGTGGCGCCCCCGAGTTCGAACTGGCTGCGCACCGTCTTCAGCACCTGCCGTTCGGCGTCCACCAGCGCCTCCTCGGCCTTGATCTGCGCGCTCAGCGAGGCCGCGGTGATCGCTGCAGTCGCGGTATTGGCCGCCAGCATGTTCACCGCGCCTTCCAGCGTGAAGAGCTGCGCCTGGGCTGCGGCCCGGTCAGCCTCCACGCTGCGTGCGTTCTGGCCCCAGACATCGAAAGTGTAGGACACGTTCACCTGCGCGTCGTAGATCGAATAGGTGGCCGGCAGACCCGCCACGGCCTGCCTCACCCCCACCTCGCCCAGCCCTTCCTCCTCACGCTGGCGGTTCGCTTGGGCGGAAATGCTGGGCAGCCAGTTCCCCATTTGCGCCAGCGTGCCTTCCTGCGCGGCGCGCAGCGCGAACGCGGCCGATTGCAGGGATGGATTGCGCCGCAGCGCCTGCGCCACCAGCCGCGTCAGCGCCGGGTTGCGAAACAGCTCCCACCATGCGCCGGGCACATCGGCGCCCGCCACGAAAGCCTGGTTGCTGGCGGCGGCACGCTGCGCGTCATCCACCGCGGCGCCGGTTGCTTGCGGCAGCTTCGTCTGGGTGAAGCGGTCCACAGCCGGCGGTGCCGGCCGCGTGTAGCTCGGGCCCACGGCGCAGGCTGAAGCTAGAAACGGCAGACCGGCGCACAGCGCACGGCACAGGCGTAGGACCGGCCTGATGTCAGTTTCTTGGATGATGGTGTCCCCTCCGGCCGGCGGACCGCGCCCCCTTCATACCGGCGCCCTTGCCGCCCGGCCAGACAGTCCCCGCTTGCGCATACGCCACGCTCCGCCCTCCGAAAAACAGCGCCTTACCGCGCGGCAAGCGCCCTTTTGCAGCGCCCGTGCCAGCCCGGCACTGACCGGGAAATCGACGTGCAACCCATTCATATATTGAACCATTTCATCCACCTTCCCGACTGGGCGCGGCAATCTGCCGGTCTGGCGCGTCACATCATGGCAAAATACACCAGCTTGCGGCGGCCGCCTGGCTGCGGGATATCGACGCGATGAGGGGGCCATTCCGCACCGCCGATCTGACGCAAGCCCGAATCGATGCTGGCGCCGGCCGCCTCGGTTTTGCCTGTTGCCTGGCCCTTCCCTTGGCCTTGCTGCATGCCCGCGCGATTGCGGAAATCCTGATCTCGGCGATCGACATCCTGTTCCTGGTGCATGTCTGGGCCACGCGCGACCGCGCCTGGCTTGCCCGCCCCTTCGCCCGCGCCAGTCTTGCCTGGTGGGTCTGGCTCAGCCTGTGCTCGGCGATCAATCATGGCGGGTTGCTGCTGGCGCTGCTCGCGGTGCGCCTGCCGCTGCTGGCCCTCGCGTTGGGCACTTGGCTGTTGGCCGGGGCGTGCAGCGCCAGGCGCCGGCACCTGGTCTGGGTGATGTTCGCGGCCTCGGCCGCCTGGATCGCCATCGAATCCTGGCAGCAATACCTCCTCGGCACCAACCTGTTCGGCATTGCCCGGTACCGCGATGGAGCATTGACCGGTCCGTTCAACAAGCCCCGCGCCGGGCCGGGCTTCATCCTGGTGTTCTTCCCCGCACTGGTACCGGCGGTGCTGGCCCTGCTGGCCCGGCCCGGCCGCGCCGCACGGATCGGCGGCTTGGCCCTCGCGGCCATCAGTGTGCTGACGATGGTATTGATCGGCCAACGGATGCCAACGGTGCTGATGCTGTTCGGCCTGGCATTCACCGCGCTTCTGCTGCCGCGCTTGCGCCTCGTGGTGGCGGGCGCCGCGGCGGCCGGGGTGCTGCTGGTTGCGGCAACGCCCGTCATTTCGCCCGCCACGTACGACAAACTGGTGCTCCGGTTCTCCACGCAGATGGCGCATTTCCCCACCAGCGATTACGGCCTGATCTATCTGCGCGCCGGCGTTCTGGCGGCGGAACATCCGGCGTTCGGCCTCGGCTTCGACGGGTTTCGCCGCCACTGCGGCGATATCGCCGCACGCGATCTGCCGCTGGTCGGCCGCCCGGCCGCGCCGGCGGATGGCAGCATCGCCGGCTGCAACATCCATCCGCACAACTATTACCTGGAGGCGGCCGATAATTCGGGGCTGCCGGGGCTGGCCAGCTTCGTTGCCCTGGTGCTGACTGCGCTGGGTGCGCTCTGGCAGGGCGTGTGGCGGCGGCCCGATGGGCTGCGCGTGGGGCTGTTCGTGGGCGCGCTGGTGGCACTCTGGCCGCTCGCCTCAACCTCGGCGTTCACGTCGATGCCGAATGCGGGGTGGGTGTTTCTGGTGCTGGGCCTTGGCTTCGCTGCTGGCGATCAGGCGTCGGGTGCCCGCGTCACTAACTTGTAGAAGCGACTGAGATGGCCGGATGCTTCGCGAAATTCCAGCGCCAGCCTGTCGGCCTCGAAGATGGCGAAGAATTCGTCCCACGCGATTTCTGTCAGGCCCGGCTCGGGCGTGCCGAAATCGAACCGCAACAAGGGCGCGCCCCCGCTGGAAACCCGGCCCTCGATCATCCCCGGCCGGCCATCGCGGGCTTCGGCCCAAGCCCGAATTAACCCATGATCCGTGGTTGTCTCGTCGCTCATGTCGATCGGTTCCAGGGTGTAACCGCCTTGAAACGACGCGGACCGGCGGACGTTCCCGGTCGCCGCTATCAACACAAGGGAAGAAAGAGTTCTTTTTTGAAAAAAAGAACCAAAAAACTTTCAACACTTGCGTACGCTGCCGGCGACCCCGCGACAGCACCATCAAGAGTCTTTTGCTTCTTTTCTTCAAAAAAGAAGACTTCCTTCCTTCACGCTTTCGTCAACACGGCCGGCAGGTGGTGTCTTGCGCAGAGCCGGGTCGTGCTAGAAGGCGCCTGCGGCCGGACCAGCCGCAATTCGTCAACGGATCGAGGATGCGATGCAGATAGAGACGGTGGAGTATCAGGCGGACGGGCTTGCCATGCAGGGGCACCTGGCCTTCGACCCCGCACACACCGGCAAGCGCCCCGGCGTGCTGGTGTTCCCGGAAGTATTCGGGCTGGGCGACCACGCCAAATCCCGCGCCGAGCGCCTGGCCGGCCTGGGCTACGTGGCCATGGGCTGCGACCTGTGGGGGGGCCAGACCATCCTTTCTGGCCTGGAGCAAGCCATGAGCATGATGGGCCCGCTGCGGGAAAGCCCGGCCAAGATCCGCGCCCGCACCGATCCGGCGCTGGCGGCCCTGATTGCCCACCCCGAGGTAGATCCCACGAAAATCGCCGCCATCGGCTATTGTTTCGGCGGCACCATGGCGCTGGAACTCGCGCGTGGTGGCGCGGACATCAAGGCGGCCGTGGGCTTCCATAGCGGCCTGGCCACCAAGGCGCCGGAAGACGCCAAGAACATCAAGGGCAAGGTGCTGGTATGCATTGGTGCGGACGATCCCGGCATCGATCCCGCCCAACGCGCCGCCTTCGAGGAGGAAATGCGCGCCGGAGGTGTCGACTGGCAGATGTCGCTCTACGGCGGCGTGGTGCACAGTTTCACAAACCCGGACGCCTACAAGCTCGGCCGGCCCCAATTCGCCGCGTATAACGCGCAGGCGGATGCGCGGTCGTGGAGTGAGATGGTGACGGTATTCACCGAGGTTTTTGCATAAAGAACAGAAGGGCCTTCTTTTCTGAAGAAAAGAAGCAAAAGACTTTTGACTGGCTGTCGCGGAGTGGCGAGAAGCGTAAACCACAGTGCAAAAGTTCTTTGCTTCTTTCTTTCAAGAAAGAAGGCCTTTCGTCTTCTTTCTACGCCAAATCGAACCGATCCAGGTTCATCACCTTCGTCCACGCCCGCACAAAATCCTGCACGAACGCGGCCTGGCTGTCATCGCAGGCGTACACCTCCGACAACGCCCGGAGCTGGGAGTTTGACCCAAACACCAGATCCACGCCGCTGGCGGTCCATTTGATCTCGCCCGTCGCGCGGTCCCGCCCTTCGAACACGCCATCGGCGGACGAGGATGCCTGCCATGTGGTTCCCATATCGAGCAGGTTGACGAAGAAATCGTTCGTCAATGTCTCCGGCCGGCTCGTGAACACACCGAGGGAAGAATTCGGCGCGGTCACGTTCAGGGCGCGCAGGCCGCCGAGCAGAACAGTCATCTCCGGCGCGGTCAGTGTCATCAAATGCGCCTTGTCCACCAGCAGCTTTTCCGCCGGCCGGTTATAGCCCTTCCGCAGGTAGTTGCGGAACCCGTCGGCGAAGGGCTCCAGCACCGCGAAGGACTCCATGTCGGTCTGCTCCTGGGACGCATCCGTGCGGCCTGGTGCGAACGGAACCTCAGCCGCGACACCTGCCTTGCGTGCCGCTGCCTCAACCGCCGCAGTGCCGCCGAGCACGATGATATCGGCGAGCGACACCTTCTTGCCGCCGGATAGCGACGCGTTGAACTCCGTCTGAATACCCTCNNGCGCCGCCGCGCTTGTCGGTGCCGCGGAAGGTGCAGGCCGAGGCCCAGGCGGTGGCGACCAACTGCGAGATGGACAGGCAGGAGGCGAGGATCTTGGCCTTCAGCGCGGCCACATCTTCGTCGCCGATCAGCTCGTGATCCACATCGGGGACGGGATCCTGCCAGATCAGCTGCTCCGACGGCACCAATGGCCCGAGATAGAGCGGGCGCGGCCCCATGTCGCGATGCGTCAGCTTGAACCAGGCGCGCGCGAAGGCATCCGCGAATGCTTGCGGGTTCTCGTGGAAATGCTTGGAGATTTTCGCATAAGCCGGATCCAGCCGCAGGGCGAGGTCGGAGGTCAGCATCATCGGCTTGTGCCGCTTCGTGGGATCATGCGCATCGGGCACGGTGCCGTCCGCCGCTGCATCCTTGGGCGTCCATTGGTTCGCGCCACCGGGACTTTTCGTCAGTTCCCATTCATAGCCGAACAGATTGTCGAAATAGTTGTTGTCCCACTTCACGGGGTTGGTGGTCCATGCGCCCTCCAGCCCGCTGGTGATCGTGTAATCGGCGTTGCCGGTACCAAAGCTGTTCTTCCAGCCCAGGCCCTGCTCCAACGTGCCTGCGCCTTCGGGCTCCGGGCCGACATATTTGTTCGGATCGCCGGCGCCATGGGTTTTGCCGAAGGTGTGGCCGCCGGCAATCAGGGCCACCGTCTCCTCGTCATTCATCGCCATGCGCGCGAAGGTTTCGCGAATATCGCGTGCCGAACCCAGCGGGTCCGGGTTGCCGTTCGGGCCTTCGGGGTTGACGTAGATCAGGCCGAGCTGCACGGCGGCCAGCGGGTATTCCAGTTGCCTGTCGCCGCTGTAGCGCTTGTCGCCGAGCCAGGTGTCTTCACTGCCCCAGTAGATGTCCTCTTCCGGCTCCCAGATATCCTTGCGGCCGCCGCCGAACCCGAAGGTCTTCAGGCCCATGGAGTCCAGCGCGCAGTTGCCGGCCAGGATCATCAGGTCGGCCCAGGAGAGTTTGCGGCCGTATTTCTGCTTGATCGGCCACAGCAGCCGCCGTGCCTTGTCCAGGTTCGCGTTATCGGGCCAGCTATTGAGTGGCGCGAAACGCTGCGTGCCGGATCCGGCGCCGCCGCGGCCATCGGCGATGCGGTAGGTGCCGGCGCTGTGCCACGCCATGCGGATGAAGAACGGCCCGTAATGGCCATAATCCGCCGGCCACCAGGGCTGCGAATCGTTCATCAGGGCATACAGGTCCTGCCGCACCGCCTCGATGTCGAGGCTCTTGAATTCTTCAGCGTAATCAAAGGCCTCGCCCATCGGATCGGCCTGGGGCGGGTTCTGGTGGAGGATCTTCAGGTTCAACTGGTTCGGCCACCAGAGGTGGTTGGTCATCTCCAGAACGACCGCGTTTTTTTCGACAGCCCCGTGCATCACCGGGCATTTGCCTTCGCCGTCCATGTATATCTCCCATTGCAGGTCGCGTGTGCCGCGCCGTGTGTTTTTACGCTGCGCCTTAGATAAGACTAATCGATTTTATAATGGCGATTGATAGGCTGGACCTATGGTCCGCGTTCTCGGGGGCTGGCCGAGGAAGGATCTGCCGTGGGCCGGACCAGCCTCGCCAGATCGGACCGTGCGCCACCTGCGGTTGCGGCGCAAGCAGCCCGAGACGGCTATTGCGATGCAGGTGGGCAACTGTATCGCGCGGGGGGCGAGACCACGGCTCAATAATTTATTCAGGCCATGCGTCATTCCAAAAAAGCAAAGGTTCTTTGCTTAATTCTTGCAAAGACGACACGTCCCTCACCAGGCTCCGCAGATCGGTGCTGTTGAACCAAAGAAGTCCCACCACCACGCCACGAAACAAGAATCGACTTCATAATCTTCTTCGTGAAATCCTTCGTGAATTCGTGACTTCGTGGTTAACTCTTTTTTCTCCGTGCCGGGATCGGCAGACAAATGGCAAGGCGCCGGACATGCCATTAGGGTTCGATCGAAAGCCCCGAGCCGCGTAGCCCCATCACCCTTGGGCGATGCGCGTGCCGGCTTTTGCCTGTTAGGGCACCCACCGCCCACTCGTCGGCACCCCAGGCGAAACCTCCGGCCGCGGGTTAAAATCCGCCGGGGGCGGATCGATCTCGCCGCCCGCAACAAGCCCATGCGGATAATCCGTCGGCACAATCTTCAACACGCGGCACCCAGCCCCACCGTCATGCGGCAGGCTCCGGATACCATCGATCCTCGCGAGGGCCGCGCTCAGCACAGGCGCGCGCCCCAGCAAACGATCGTTGTCGAACGCCTCGCTCATATCCCCCATCGGCACCAGATCATCCGCCGGCCCCAGATCGCGCTGCGCCCCGCCCGGCCCGGCCAAATCCGGATCGTGCGTCGGGTTAGCTGCACCCAAGGCCCGCCCGCGCTTCTCATCGGGCAAATCGGCCAACGGTGTCAGCGCAAACAGCGTGTCGATGAACTTGATCACCGAACTATGCTCGCTATACACATGCGAAACCGCATGCGCCGCCCCATACGGCGAAATCACGATCGCGGGAATCCGCGGCCCACCCGTCAGGGGAAATCCATCCGGCCCCCAACTGCGCACCCGCTCGGGCACGTGATCGTACAACCCATCCGTCTCGTCATACGCAATGATGATCGCACTGTGCGGCCAGTATCGGCTCTGGGCAATCGCATTCACCGAATCCGCAATCAGTGCTTCGGAAATCTGCGAATCCGAATACCCCGGATGATCGTCATTCCCGCCGAAAATGGCCCTGACATCGGGATTGGAATCCAGCGTCTCCAGTCCATCGTTGTTGTAATACCCGCCGCGCACATAAAACACGCCGCCGGAGGCCGGCAGCCGCCCCGCCGCCACATCGCCGTAAAAATCCGCCAGGCTGTGCATGCGCGCCAACTCGGCCGGATTATCCCCAAGATAACCGAAATATTGCGGCCCGTTGTGATGCACGATGTAGCTCGGATGCGCCGTGTTTGCCGGATTCAAATCCACCGTCGCCTTCCCATCGAACGGCTCCGGCCCAAATCCCTGCTGATACCAACCCCATTCCACCGGCGCGTCGCCCGCCCCGATCGCGGCGATATCGTCCCGCACATCCGCCAGATCCACAGCCGGATTTTCATCCTGCTTCACAATCCCCCCGATCATATGGCCCATGAACGAGAGCGGCAGCGACGCGAATGTCAGCGGCGGATCGGCCTGCCCATGTGGCCCCACATTATACCCCTCCGGCGCCCCATTGAGTGTTACGTTGGTCAACCTCGCCCCTGCGATCGGCGCCAGCGGCACCGGCGCCGTGCCCGCCGGCCCGAACGCCTGCACATCGGGGCCCAACGGCGGCTTCGGGCCAGGGCTGATATCGCCCGGGCTTCCAGGGAACGGCCCGGCATCGTTCACCACGGGGATCTGCCGTCCGCCGCCCACGTGCCGCCCCGTGGTCGCCGGATGCAGCGCCCACTGCGTCTCCCCCGTCTGGCCGGCGATCATCGCAATCGCGTTCGGCGTGGAAGGCCCGATCGTGGTCTGATGAAAATTGTCGAACAGGGTGAACCGGTCGGCGAGCTGCCACATGAACGGAATCGTGTCGCAATCCACATGCCCCAGCATCAGCTCACCCGCCTGCCGCAACCGCTGCGATGGCTTTATCGTCGGCGCCGTCCCCCGCTTGCCCACCAGCGTGCCAGGGTCCGAGGAGTCGCCCGGAAACGCCATCTGCTGCATGGTGGCGACATACGCATCGTTGCGGCCGTGGCTGCGCGTCGCCCGATCGAAATGCATCGAATGCACCATGCCCGCTCGGCTATGGTCCACGTCGCTCATGTCCTCCGGATATAACTCGACCTTGCGCCCATCCGCCGCGTTCACCTGCCGCGGCATCAAAAACGGCGTCAGCACGCCGAATGTGCCATCCGGGTTCAGGATCGCCTGGCGNNCGGTTCTCCTGAAACAGCACGAACACGTAGCGGATGCGCTGCCGCAGCAGCGCCCACTTGGCCGGCGGCGTCAAAACCGTCATCCGCGCCGGGTCGCGCGCGGCGGCAACACCGGCGCTGGCGCCGGTCAGAACAACGGTCACAGGGGCGGCGGAGGCCCGGGTGAAGAGCAGGCAGGCGAGGGCGGTGGCGATGCGCATAACAAAAGCCTAGCATAAGCAAGGCCAGGGCTCTGCCC
>PKZM01000121.1 GCA_003133065.1 Acetobacteraceae bacterium | reverse complement strand
GCCGTCGTCCGGATTCCAGCGGTAGATGCGGAATTCCTTCACCCGCTTGGCACCTTCCGGCGCCTTGAAAATGCGGCCTTTGCCGACGCGGCTGTTCTTGGGGAGCGTGAGCTCGACCATGGGTCAGTTTCCAGTTGTCAGTTGGCAGTTTTCAGGCGCGTGCCGGCGACGGGCCATCAATAGACGCGCTTCTTGGGCGGGAAGACCTGCACTTCATTGGTGAGCGTTTGCATGCGCACCGGGCGGTAATCCAGCGCTACCTCGCCGGTGTCGCCCACCCAGCTCAGGCTGTGCTTCATCCAGTTCTGATCGTCCCGGTCCGGGTAATCGTCATGCGCCTGGGCACCGCGGCTCTCACGGCGGGCTTCGGCGCTGACCATGGTGGCGGAGGCGTTTCGAACGAGGTTTTGCAGCTCCAGGGCCTCCACCAGGTCGGAATTCCAGATCAGGCTGCGATCGGAGACCGACATGTCGGACAGGCCGGACCAGAGCCGGCTCATTTTGTCGACACCTTCGGTGAGGCTGGTGCTGCTGCGGAACACCGCGGCGTGGGCCTGCATGGTGCGCTGGAGCGAGTCGCGCAGTTGGGCAACCCCAGTGCCGCCCTTGGCGTGGCGTGTCCAGTCAAAGCGATCAAGGCTGGTTTCGCCGGCGCGGGGTGGCAGGGCAGCCTGGCTGGCGCCGGGGGTGACGATCTCGGCGGCGCGATGGCCGGCAGCGCGGCCGAATACCACGAGGTCCAGAAGGGAGTTGGTGCCGAGGCGGTTGGCGCCGTGCACGGACACGCAGGCGGCTTCGCCCACCGCCATCAGGCCACGGACAATGGCATCGGGATCGTTGCGGGTGGGGTTGAGCACCTCGCCGCGATAGTTCGTGGGGATGCCGCCCATGTTGTAGTGCACCGTCGGCAATACCGGGATCGGCTGCTTCGTCACATCCACGCCGGCGAACACGCGCGCGGTCTCGGAGATGCCGGGCAGCCGTTCATGCAGCAGATCGGCGCCGAGATGTTCGAGGTGCAGAAGGATGTGGTCCTTGTTGGGGCCCACGCCGCGGCCTTCGTTAATCTCGATCGTCATGGAGCGGCTGACCACGTCACGGCTGGCGAGGTCCTTGGCGGTGGGGGCGTAGCGCTCCATGAAGCGCTCGCCTTCGCTATTGGTGAGGTAGCCACCCTCGCCGCGCGCGCCTTCGGTGATCAGGCAGCCGGCGGGGAAGATGCCGGTGGGGTGAAACTGCACGAATTCCATGTCCTGGGTCGGCAGGCCTGCGCGCATCACCATGCCGCCGCCATCGCCTGTGCAGGTGTGGGCGGAGGTGCAGCTGAGATAGGCGCGGCCATAGCCGCCGGTGGCCAGGATCACCAATTGGGCGCGGAAGCGGTGGATGGTGCCATCGTCCAGACACCAGGCAGTGACGCCGCGGCAGACGCCCTCATCGTCCATCATCAGATCAAGTGCGATGTATTCGATGAAGAATTCCACATCGTGCTTCAGGCATTGCTGATACAGCGTGTGCAGCATGGCGTGTCCGGTGCGGTCCGCGGCCGCGCAGGCGCGCATGGCCGGTTCGCGGCCATAGTCCTTCATGTGGCCGCCGAAGGGCCGCTGGTATATCTTGCCATCCTCGGTGCGGCTGAACGGCATGCCGAAATGTTCCAGCTCGTAAATGGCCGGAACGGCCTCGCGACACATATACTCGATCGCGTCCTGATCGCCGAGCCAGTCNNGTGTCGTACATGTGCCAGCGCCAATCGTCCTCGCCCATGTTGCCGAGGGCAGCGCCGATGCCGCCTTGGGCGGCCACCGTGTGGCTGCGGGTGGGGAACACTTTGGTGAGGCAGGCGGTTTTCAGCCCGGCGGCACCTGTGCCCAGCGTGGCGCGCAGGCCGGAGCCGCCGGCGCCGACGACGACCACATCATAGGTGTGGTCGATGACCGTGTAGGCGCCGATGGAGGGTTTGGAGATGGCGTTCATGTGTGTCGGCCCGCCTCGTTCAATGCGCCACGGTAGCGAGTTTCAGCACCGCGACAGCGGCTATGAGGCCGAGCAGCAGGCAGGCACCCTTGGTGGCAAGGATCGCGGCATCGCGCCGCATGCTTCCATGGATGTAGTCCTCCCACACGACCTGCAAGCCCAGTTGCATGTGGTGAAAGGTCATGGCGATCAGTGCCAGCAACAGGGCCGCGTTCCAGGGGCGGCCGGCCCAGGCGGCGATGGCGGGCTGCTCGGCGCCCAGGTGGGAGAGCACGGCGATCACGAACCACACGGTGAGGGGAACGAGCGCGATTGCGGTGACCCGCTCCGCCTTCCAGTGATGCGCGCCGCTATGGGCGGCGCCGGTGCCGCGCACGCGGCCGAGTTGGCTGCGCATGACCACGATCTTTTCCAGCTTATGTGCCATGCGGTCAGACCCCAAGCGCCATGTAGCCGGCAAACCAGACCAGCACGGTGGCCACGAAGGTGAGCGCCAGGACCAGCCAGGAGACCGGGTTCAGGCTGGGTTTTGCGAAGCCCGTGCCGGCATCCCAGAGCAAGTGCCGGATGCCACCGAAGAGATGGTAGAACAGCGAGGCGGTCCAGCCCAGTAGCATGAGAAGGCCGATCGGCGACGCGATGAAAGCCTGAACGGTTGCGAATTCCTGCGGGCCGCTGGCTGCGGCGACCAGCCACCACACTAGCAGCAGGGAGCCCGCGGACAGTGCGATCCCCGTGGCGCGGTTCAGGATGGATGCCACCATGGTGATCGGCCAGCGATAGATGCCGATATGCGGGGAGACGGGGCGGCGGATCAGGCCGTGTTGGGAGTCCCTGGCCACCAGGAGGGCATCGCGGATATCATTCATCGGCGTTGGACATTCGCGGGCGGCCTCCGTGCTTGGCATCGACTGTGCAACGCAACGTGAATTAGGTCCAAAAATACTATGTGGTCAACGATCCGGGGTGTGCGGATGGGTGCACGCAGTTCAGCCGTGCTGGGGGTGGTGTTGCTGCTGGGGGCCTGCGCCCCTGGCTGCCTGCTGCCGCGGCAGCAGCGGATGGTGCAGGTAAGATTGTTTTTTGGGCGGGATATTCCCGGTGGCGGGATGGTAGATGATGCAGCGTGGGCTGATTTTGCCGCCCGGGTACTGACGCCGACGTTTCCCGACGGGTTTACGGTGGTGGAAGGGCTGGGCCAATGGCGCAATCCGGCGGATGGGCAGATTACGCGGGAGAAGAGTTTTGTGGTTGAGGTGGACGGGGCGATTTCGGCGGCGCGTGTGGACCAGGTGAGTGCCGCTTACCGCACTGCATTTCATCAGATTTCCGTCGGCGTTACCAGCACCGAGATCTGCGCCGCGTTCTGACACTTAAACAGGCAAAAGTTTTTTGCTTCTTTTTTTCAAAAAAGAAGGCCTTTCTTCAAAGAAAAAAGAGTGTTCTTTTTTGAAAAAAAAGAACCAAAAAACTTTTATCTTTTGGGTTTCGTCCTATGCGGCGAGTTTGCGCAGCAGGCCTTGGGCGACCAGGGTTTCGGCGATCTGGACCGCGTTCAACGCGGCGCCCTTGCGCAAATTGTCGGAGACGCACCAGAAACCGAGGCCGTTGGGCACCGTGGGGTCGCGGCGGATGCGGCTGACATAGACCGCGTCTTCGCCCTGGCAGTCGGCGGGCGTGATGTAGCCGCCGTCGTCGTGGCCATCCATCACCACAACGCCGGGCGCATTGCGCAACAGGTCGCGGGCTTCGCCCACGTTTACCGGCTGCTCGAATTCCACCGTGATCGCCTCGGCGTGGCCGATGAACACCGGCACGCGAACGCAGGTGGCGAAGACCGCGATGTCCGGATCCAGGATTTTGCGGGTCTCCACCGCCATCTTCCACTCCTCCTTGGTGGAGCCGTCATCGAGGAAGCGGTCGATATGCGGGATGCAGTTATAGGCGATGTTCTTGGGGAATACCTGCGGCTGGGCGGGGTCGTTCACGAAGAACGCCTTGCTGCTGGTGAACAGCTCGTCCATCCCCTCCTTGCCGGCGCCGGAGACCGACTGGTAGGTGGAGACGACGACGCGCTTGGCGCGGAACCGGTCGTGCAGCGGTTTGAGCGCCACCACCATCTGGATGGTGCTGCAATTGGGATTGGCGATGATGCCGCGCTTGCGGTAGCGGGNNGCCGCGCGCGGCGCGTGGATGGCGGAGACGGCGGCGCCAGGGCTGAACAGGCCGAGGTCCCAGCCGGCGAAGTCGAAGCTCTCGGTGTTCTTGACCGTGAGTACCGTCTTTTCGCCGAAACTCACCTTCTGGCCGGCCGAGCGGGGCGAGGCGAGGGCGACGATGTCATCCACGGGGAACGCGCGCTCGGCGAGCGTTTTCAGTATCTCGCGCCCGACCGCGCCGGTAGCGCCCACAACTGCAACCCGATACCCCATGGTACACGCGCCCTTCAGACCGTCAATCGCGAGGAAGTGGCAGACACAGGGCGCCAGGACAAGCGGCGAGGTATCTGGTCAGCCTTGCTGTCGTCGGATTTCGGCAAACCGGGCGTGCCGGGCGCCGTTCTGTGCCAGAACCGCGATCTGTGGTTACGTCGCCCAGGCAGCGCGCCGACCTGCCTGGCGCCTGGGTTTGCATCGAGGGGATCACGTCATGGCCTTCCGCTCCGTCACCGCCAGCCCCACCAGCCCCGGCGCCAATGCCGCCGCCGCCGGCGCGCACAAGGCGCCGCCGGCTACCCTGGTGATCTTCGGGGCGCATGGCGATCTCACCAAGCGCCTGCTGATGCCCTCGCTCTATAACCTGGCCGGTGGCGCGCTGCTGGATGACGGGTTCAAGATCATCGGCGTCGATCGCGTGCCCTCCGACGATGCCAAGTGGCGCGAGGAATTGACCGCCACGATGCAGGAATTCACCCACGACAAGACGGCCGAGTTCTACGTGGAGAAGGTGGACGAGACCAACTGGGGCTGGGTGACCCAGCGCCTTTCCTACCTGCAGGCGGATTTCACCAAGAAGGAGGATATGGCCAGGCTGGCGCAGCAGGTGCAGGGCAACGCCGTGTTCTACCTGGCCGTAGCCGCCCGTTTCTTCGGCGATGTGGTCGAGCAGTTGGGCGGCGTGGGCCTGCTGAAGCAGGCGGAGGGCGCGTTCCGGCGCGTGGTGATCGAAAAACCCTACGGCGCCGATCTCGCCTCGGCCAAGACACTCAACGCGCGGGTGCTGGCGCAGGCGGATGAAAGCCAGATTTTTCGGATCGACCATTTCCTCGGCAAGGAAACGGTGCAGAACATCATGGCGCTGCGTTTCGCCAACGGCATCTTCGAGCCGCTATGGAAGCGCGACCATATCGACTACGTGGAAATCACCGCGGCCGAGACCATCGGGGTGGAACAGCGCGGCGCCTTCTACGAACCCACCGGCGCGCTGCGCGACATGGTGCCGAACCACCTGTTCCAGTTGCTCTCTATGGTCTCCATGGAGCCGCCCAACTCCTTCGACGCGGAGGCCGTGCGCAATGAGAAGGCCAAGCTGCTGAAGGCGATCCACCCGGTGCGTCATGAGGATGTGGTGCGGGGCCAATATGCAGCCGGCACCGTGCAGGGACACAGCGTGGCCGCCTATCGCGATGAGCCGAACGTGGCACATGACAGCACCACCGAAACTTACGTGGCACTGCGCCTGGTGATCGACAATTGGCGCTGGGCGGGCGTGCCCTTCTACTTGCGCACGGGGAAAAGCCTGGGGGGGCGGCAAACCGAGGTGGTGGTGCATTTCCGCAAACCCCCCTTCGCGCTGTTCCGCGACACCGCGGTGGATGAATTGACCCCGAATGTGCTGACACTGGACATCCAGCCCTTTGAGGGGCTGACACTTTCCATCAGCGCCAAGCACCCCGGCCCGCAGATGATTCTCGCGCCGGTGCAGTTGCGCTTCCAATACAAGGATGCGTTCAAGCTGGAGCCGAATGTGGGCTACGAGACGCTGATCTATG
Organism: Acetobacteraceae bacterium; assembly: GCA_003133065.1. Classification (GTDB taxonomy): domain Bacteria; phylum Pseudomonadota; class Alphaproteobacteria; order Acetobacterales; family Acetobacteraceae; genus BOG-908. The sequence goes on along the minus strand of PKZM01000121.1, from coordinate 19,349 downwards.
ATTGCCTGATCGGCGATCCCACGCTGTTCCAGCGTGCCGATATGATCGAGGCGAGTTGGGCGGTGGTGGATCCCGCGATCAAGGAGAGCGGTGAGCAGCCGGAGCTTTATGCGGCGGGAAGCGCCGGGCCGGCTGGGGCGGAGGCGCTGCTGGCGCGAGATGGGCACAGCTGGGCGGCGTTGAAAGCAGAATAAGGAAGATCTTCTTTTTTGAAAAAAAGAAGCAAAAAACTTTTGACACTTGGTGCGCGACTCACCGGCAGCGCGCGCAAAGGGACAAAAGTTTTTTGGTTCTTTTTTTCAAAAAAACAGTCTTCCTTGGGGCCAGGCGTAAACCCGGCCCCACGTTTTTTCAGTAGTTATACAGCAGATTGAGAACGTTCACCGTGCCGAGGCCAGTGGCCAGGCTATAGGCTGGTCCTGTCGGGAACGCATCAACCTCGTTGGTGAAGTCACTGCTCAGCACGCCCCAGCCGTTCACGCTGGCCGCCGTGGCGTAGCAGTTCGGCGTATCCATGAGGCACGGTTGGGCGTTGTTGCCGACCGTGACGACATTGAACACGCAGGCGGTTGATTCCTGTGTGCCGAGCGAGGAGTTGCACTTCTTCGCCAGCAGCGGATTGGTGAACTGCGCCTTGGCGATCGCATAAAGCTCCGGCGCCGGGTTGCCGACCAGGCCATATCCCTGAACGACCAGCGCCATGATGCCGGCGAAATCAGGCGCCGCGAAGGAGGTGCCGCCGTAGAGATTGGCCGCCTTCGGATTCTTGAAGTCGCAGGGCTTGCCGCCTTCTTTCGGATCGGACATGCAAATCACGTAGGCATGGTTCCAACTGCCGTTCGAGGCGAACAGCGACAGGTCCGGCTGATCGCGCACGCCGTCCTTAGGCACGCCGGGTGCCGACTGCCAGCTCGGCTTCGTATAGATGATGCTCTGGCCGCCGCTGCCGCCAATGCCCTCCTGAAGGAAAGGTGGTGCGGTGCGCGCAGCCGTAATGCCCTTGCGGTTGATGAGCGTATTGCAGGCGGTGAGTGAATCGCTGAATGCGAGATACTGCCAGACCACCGAGCTGGCGCAGGAATTGTCCCATGGAATTTCAGGAATGTAGGAGAGTGCCGAGCCGAAATGTGCGCCATTGGTGGGCGACCAGTAGGTCGCGGTGGTCCCCATGGACGTATCGGCGAAATCCGTGCCGCCCAAGGTGGTGTTGTAGGGGTTGGTAGACAGGCCGTTCACCGCCAGGCCAGAGATGTTGATGCCCTCATCGGCACCAACGCCGCTGTCGCCCGAGGAGATCATGATGGACTTGCCCTCCAGGGCACCTTCCTCCACCAGGTTCTGCCAGGCCTCGATGAAGAGCAGACCATCCCCCGCTTCTGAACCGCCATAGCTGATGCTGAGGACAGTGGCCGGGCTGGCGATTTCCACCAGGTTCTGCAGCGCTGTCGCGACGCCGAATTCGAGCGGCGAGGTGGCGCCGCAGGAGGCTTCCAGGATGGTGGCGTCCGGTGCTGGAACGCTCGCCCATTCCACGTCGATGGCGGCCTCGGTTTCGTCTCCGATGAATCCGGGATCGCTGCAGCCGCCCGGATGGACCAGGCTGAGGGTACCGTTATACTTGCTGAGGCCGAACTGGGTACGGAATTTGGTCCAGTCGGCGGGCAGAATGTCGGTCTGTTCGACAAGGGCGATGGTGACGCCGGCGCCCGTGAAGGGGAAGCCATAGAGATTGAGGCCGCTATTGGCGGACTTGATATTGTAGATCGTCGTGAAATCGGTCGGCGCCACCGCGTAGAACTCGGTCTTGAACCCGATGTCGTCCTGCGGGGCGATCACCTTGTGGGAGTTTGGCCGCGGGAAGAAGTTGGACAGCACCGCGCCGCGCAGCACCGGCTCGAGTGCGGCCGGGATCGCGAGGTCGGTCATGGCCGCGATATGGGCCTTCCCGCTCGGTGACGTGACGTTGTGCAGCGAGGTGTGGAAGGCCGCGCCAATGGCGGTTGGCGAACCAGCGATATCCATCGTCATGCCGCTTGGGGAGACGCTCTTGACGGTGATGCCGTAGCCTTTCAGCCAGGTTTTCACCGCGGCGATGTCGGCCGGATCGGGACCGTAGGACCGCAGATCGGTCGGTTGCAGCCAGTGGTGATAGTCGGGCGAGGTCTTGTCGAGCTGGTCCAGGGCCAGCTTGTCCAGCTTGGCCTGCATCGCCGGCGGACGTTTGAGAACAACCTGCACGTGGGCCAGCGTCTGGGACGCGGCCAGTGGCCCATGATCGGTGACGTAGGGCAGGTAGGCGGATTTTTCGCCGGTGACAGCAACCGTGACGCTCGGGTCGACCGGCCCCTTCACAAGGGGGGCGGCGATGGCGGCAGTTGCGATGCCACCGCACATGGTTGCGGCAAGGAGAACAGGCCTAAGAGTTCTGGTGCTGGTCCGGATGGTCAACGATAAATCTCCTTAACAAGGGGTGCGTGCAGACATAGCGCAGGTTCATGCCTGTACTATATTGATGATATTGGTTACTGGGACAGACGGCTGCTATTACAGCACAAGATGCATGTAAATGATGTCTTTCAGGCTCAATAGCGCAGCCTCATCGCAGGGCCTACGGTAAACCGCGTGTTCGGCCCACGGCAAGCCCACACCGCACAAATAATAAAATTATGTGCGCCCGTCAGCGCCCAAAGTTGATGCGCCGGCGCGTAAGGCCAACGGGGAAAGCTCTTCTTTTTGAGAAGCGTGCATGAAAAACCGTTGCGATTTCTACTGTGCGTTGCGGCGAGGTATCGGATCATTGGTGAAACGCAGGTTTGCCAGGGGTCCTTGCGTGCTGGACAGTATAAGCAAGGAAGATGTTCTTTTTTAAACAAAAGAACCAAAAAACTTTTGCAACCTGAGGTATGCTGCCGGCGCGGGCCGCGTCAGCACAGTCAAAAGTTTTTTGCTTNNAACAGGCGGGCTTCAACAGGCGGCGCTTCAAGAGGCGGCCCGATCCTCCGAATTCACCCCCAATTGCTTCAGCTTGCGATGCAACGCGCTGCGCTCCATGCCCACAAACCCCGCGGTGCGTGAGATATTGCCGCCGAACCGCAGCAACTGCGCCTGCAGATACTGCGTCTCGAACATGTCGCGCGCCTCGCGCAGCGGCAGGGCCATCACGTCGGCGGTGGGATCGAAGTTGAGCAAGGCGGGCGCGCCCTGGCCGATTTCCGGCGGCAGCATTTCCGCCCGTATGGCTTCGGCCGGGCCACCCGGCGCCATGATCAGCAACCAGTCCATCAGGTTGCGCAGTTGCCGCACATTGCCCGGCCAGTCATAGGCCTGCAGGGCTGTGATGGCATCCGCGGAAAGCTCGCGGCCCGGCATGCCGGAGATTTCCGCCGATCGGGTGAGAAAATACCGGGCGAGATCGGGGATATCCTCCCGCCGCTCGCGCAGCGCCGGCAGCCTGAGGGGCACCACCGCCAGGCGGTAAAACAGATCCTCACGAAACCGGCCGCCGGCGATCTCCGCCTGCAGGTCGCGGTTGGTGGTGGCNNAGCACGCGCACATCCACCTTCACCCGGCTCGATCCGCCGATGCGCTCAAAAGTCTGGTCCTGAAGGGCACGCACAATCTTGCCCTGCGTCTCCAGTGGCATGTCGGAGACTTCATCCAGCAGAAGCGTGCCGCCATGGGCGCGTTCCAGCACGCCGGCGCGGCGGGGCAGGGCGCTGGGGTCGTTGCCGGCCTCGGTGCCGAACAGCTCCTCCTCGAAGCGCGCGGGGTTCAGCGTGGCGCAGTTCAGGGCCACGAACGGGCCCTCCGCACGGCGGGAGCGCGCATGGATCATGCGGGCCACCACCTCCTTGCCGCTGCCGGCGGCGCCGGTGATCAGCACGCGCGATCCGGTGGGGGCCACGCGTTCGATCTGGCTGCGCACGCCGTTGATGGCGGGGCTGGCGCCGGTGATGCTGGCCTCGGTGCCCGCGCGCAGGCGAAGCTCGGCGTTTTCCGCGGCGAGGCGGGCTGCTTCCAGTGCGCGGCGGATCACCAGCAGCAGCCGGTCCGACTGGAACGGTTTTTCGATGAAATCATAAGCGCCGTGCTGGATGGCGGCCACCGCGGTTTCGATCGTGCCGTGGCCGGAGATCATCACCGCGGGCACGGCCGGCTCCTCCCGGTGCAGGGCTTTGAGGATGCCCAACCCGTCGAGGCGGGATCCTTGCAGCCACACATCCAGCAAGATCAGCGATGGCCGGCGTGCCCGGAAGGCGGCGATGGCCGCGTCCGAGTCCGCGGCCTGGCGGGTGTCGTAGCCTTCATCCCGGAGCAGGCCCTCGATCAGCAGCCTGATGTCCGGCTCGTCGTCAACAATCAGAATTTCATGCGCCATCGGCAGCCTTTACTTCCAGGTTACCAAACTCCGACGGAGCCTCGGGCAATATCAACGTTGCGACCGCTCCATGTGTGGCACCACCTGTGCCCGGAAGGTCATCGAGTGTGACCGATCCGCCATGGTCCTCCATGATCTTTTTGACAATGGCAAGCCCCAACCCGGTCCCCTTGGGCTTGTGGGTCACATAAGGCTCCGTCAGGCGCGCGCGGTCGCCCTGCGGCAGGCCTATGCCGTTATCAGTTATAGCGATGCGGATGGCCCCGTCTGCCTCCTGAACGGCCACGCCGATATGACCGCTTTCCCCCTCCGGGCGGGCCTGCATGGCAACCGCGTCCGCTGCATTGACGAGCAGGTTGGTCAGCGCCTGACCCAAGAGGCGCCGGTCGACGCGGCCGATCGGGCCGCGATCCGGTATATCGGTGGTCCAGTCGATCTCGGGGTGGGCGCTGCGCTGCAGCACCAGGGCTTCGCGTACCACCCGGCCGATATCCTCGCGCTTCATCACCGGCACCGGCATGCGCGCGAAGGCGGAAAATTCATCCACCATGCGGCCGATATCGCCGACATGGCGTACGATGGTATCGGCGCACTGGATGAAGGTTTCGGGGTCCGACGTGATCTCGCGGGAAAAACGCCGCTTGAGGCGCTCGGCGGAGAGCTGGATCGGGGTGAGCGGGTTCTTGATCTCGTGGGCGATGCGGCGCGCCACATCGGCCCAGGCCGCCTTGCGCTGGGCCGATTGCAGTTCGGTGATGTCATCGAAGGTCACCACGAACCCGTGGGCGCGGCCGCCCTTGATCTCGGGCGCGATTCGCACGAGCAGCGTGCGCCGGCTGCGGGGATTGCCGGTCTGGATCTCGCCCACCACGGGGCGCTCGGGGCCGGCCATGCATTGGGCGAGAAGCGGGCCGATTTCGGGCACAAGGTCGCTGAGTTTCTGGCCGATCAGGCCGAGCAGATCCAGGCCAAGCAGCACCCCGGCGGCGCGGTTTGGCAGTTCGATCCGGCCATTGCCGTCCAGGCCGATGACGCCCGCGGACACGCCGGAGAGCACGGTTTCGGTGAAGCGGCGCCGTTCGTCGATCTGGCTATAGGCGTCCATCAGCTCCGCCCGCTGGGCGCTGAGCTGGTTCGTCATGCGGTTGAAGGCGCGGCTGAGGCCGGCGAGCTCATCCTCGCTGGCAATCTCGGGCACCCGCACGGCAAGGTCGCCGCCGCGCACACGCTCGGCTGCCTGCATCAGCCAGCCGACGGGCCGGGCGATCTGGTTGGCCAGCACCAGGCCGATGGAAATGGCGGCAGCAAGCACCAGCAGGGCCACCAGCGCGAAGATCAGCGCAAACGTCACCTGCAGGCCGGACCGGTTCTGGTCCAGCCGCTCGTACTGGGCCACCGCATCTTCAGTGAGGTGCATATGGGCCAGGATTCGGGGATCCACCTGGCGCTCGATCATCATCATCAGCGGGGGGGTGGAATCGAGCTGAACCAGGGCGCGCACCTCGGTGTCCACGCCATTGCTCAGTACCGGTACCTCCCCGGTGCGGGCGGCTTCCACGGCGCCGGGCGGGATCTTGCCCAGCCCGATGCCTGCCATGAATCCGGCGCTGGCGAGCACCTGGCCCGTGGTGGGCACGAAGATCACCGTCTCGTCCAGATCGCGCAGATTGGTCTGGGTTTCCAGCACCTCGCGGAAGGCATCCGGCTGATCGAGCATTGCGCGGCCTGCACTCTCCAGCTCCGCCTTCATGCCCAGCGCGTCGGCCTTGATGTTGTCGCGGTGTTCGGCGAGGTAGCCCTGGCTGGCCTGGAGGCCCTCCTGAAGGGCGGTGCGGATCCGGTCGTTGAACCAGAACTGGATCCCCAGCGAGAACCAGGCGGTGGCGAATACGCCGACCAGGATGGTCGGGATGACGGCCACGACACTGAACAGCAGCACCAGGCGCACGTGAAGGCGGGAGCCGGCGGAGCCGCGCCGGCGCTCTACCCATACCCGGGTGAGGCGCCCGGCCAGCGAGGCGAACAGCAGTAGCAGTACCGAGAGGTTGGAGATGACCAGCGCGGTGACGAGGTTGGGCCGGATGGCCAGCGGCGCGCCGCTGGACATGATGACGAAACTGCCGATGCCGAGGAAAGCGGCCATGGCGGCCAAGGCGAGGGTGACGAGCCGGCCGAGCAGGATGTCGGCAAGACGGCGGGCGCGGGATCGGCGGGGCTGGGCGTCCATGCCGGGAAGGTTAAGGCCTTCTTTTTTGAAAAAAAGAAGCAAAAAACTTTTATCCCTTTGCGCGCGCTGCCGGTCAGGCGCGCGCCAACAGACAAAAGTTTTTTGCTTCTTTTTTTCAAAAAAGAAGAGTCTTTTTTCTTCAGAAGTCGTAATTGAGCTGCATCTTATATAGTGTGGACGCCACGAGTTGCCCCGAGCTGCCATTGATGGCGAGCGAGCTGGCGGCATTGGTGTGCTGGTAGAACGGTATTTCCACGTCCGCGTAGAGGCGCAGATTGGCGAAGTGAAGTTCCACCCCCGGGGCGGCCAGGGTGCGGACATAGCCGGAGTTGAAAAAATCCGCCGCTGGCCCCGTATCGCGCTGGCGGTAGCTGGCCAGGATGGAGAATACGGGGGAAATGCTCTTGAAGGGCTTTACCTGGTCGAAGGTATAGTCCACGCCGCCGGCGGCATCGAATTCGTTGCCGGGGCGGTAGCCGCCCTGGGTAGCGACCGGGATGTTGGCGCGCACCTGCCCATAGTAGCCGAGCAGGCCGTTCTCGCTGAGGCTGCCGATGTGATAGGCGCCCAGGATGACATCGGTGCTGCCGGTGCCGGGCAGACTGTCGCGATCGAATTCGTAGCCGCCGAGCGGGCCTTCGGGGCCGGAGAAGTCGCCGGTGGGGAGTTTGACGCCGAATACGAGGCCGGTGGTGCGGTCGGGTGTGATGCCTGTGTAGTTGGCCATGATCTGGGCATCGCCGAGGGAGACCATCTTGCCGGTGTACACGGTGCCGGCGGGACCCGCGACGGTGCCGTCGTCGGTGGTGGTGAGATGGCGGGCGTAGACCGGCACTTCCGCCATCAGCGTCCAATCCGGGTTGATGCGCCATTGGGCGCCGGTGAAGTAGAAGCTGGTGTTGATATTCTTGTCCTGGTTGTCGCTGGCCGGGGCTTTGTGGCCTTCTTCCCAGTTGGTGCCCTGGTTCATGTAATCGTAGCGGAAATACAGCGAATAATCGCCGGCGGAATCGTCCGGCATGATGCCGCTGGCGCCGCCGACATCGAAGATGCCGCAACCGCAGGCGCAGGCGGCGGCGATGGCGGGGGCGAACAGGATGGCGGCGGCGATGATGGATGCGGACAGGCGCGCGGGCGCGCCCTGCGGTGCGGGCGTTGGATTGGTCATGTGAGCATGTCCCTGAATGGGCTGTGACGGTGAGCGCGGTGTGGGTGCGGTCGTCTCAGATCAGGGGTGGGCCGCGCGGGTAGGCGGCGGCGCGTTTTGGCGGCGGTGCGGGAAAATGGGAAGCCGTTTCCGGCAGGACGACGAGGCCGAGCAGGCGCGGCGGCGCGATCCTGGGCGGCGGCGGGGCCGGCATGGCTGGAAGCGAGAATGCCAGGCAGATCGGGCAGAGCAGGCAGGCGGCGTCGTGCTTGCTGTGATCGCCGGTTGATGCGTGCAGGGTACAGATGGGCGGATTGAATGCCGAGAGTGCGCGTGCCGCACTCTGGTTGGCGGTTTGCGGCATGACGCCGGCAAACATGACGAACTGAAGTGTTGCCGCCAGGATGGCAGCCAGAAACCCAGACCGAAGCATATGTCTGCGCGCTGACATCGCAGGATTTCTAGGCCTTGTATCGGAAAGCGCAATACGCACGGAAAAGACTAGACGTATCGTAAAGGCAACGTTCTGGAATGCGCGTGCGGCGGGTGGCCCGGTTCTTCAATTTCTGCTGCCGCGCCGGCTTTAGGCAGCCTGCTTCGTCTCGCTCTTGATCGCTTCCACGCGGCGTTCGACCAGCTCGACAATGTGGTCGATCATCGTGCCGCCTTCGATCGTGTGGTCGGTGCGGCCGGCGGCGTAGACCATGTGGCGGTTGTTGCCACCGCCGGTGAGGCCGATATCGGTCATCAGCGCCTCCCCGGGGCCGTTCACCACGCAGCCGATGATGCTCAGCGTGACGGGCGTCTCGATATGGGCGAGGCGATCCTCCAGGGCGGCCACCGTGCGGATCACATCGAAACCCTGGCGCGCGCAGGAGGGGCAGGAGATGATCTTTACGCCGCGGTGGCGGATGCCGAGGGATTTCAAAATCTCCCAGCCGACATGCACTTCTTCGGCGGGTTCGGCGGAGAGGCTGACGCGCAGCGTGTCGCCGATGCCGGCCCAGAGCAGGCTGCCCAGGCCGATCGCGCTCTTCACCGTGCCGGTGCGTTTGCCGCCGGCTTCGGTGATGCCGATATGCAGCGGGTGGTCGCACACTTCGGCAAGCTGCTGGTAGGCGGCCACCGCGAGAAACACGTCGGACGCCTTCACGCTGATCTTGAACTCGTGGAAATCGTGGTCCTGGAGGATTTTCGCGTGCTCGAGCGCGGATTCGACCAGCGCATCGGGGTTCGGCTCGCCGTATTTTTCCAGCAAATGGCGTTCCAGGCTGCCGGCATTGACGCCGATTCGCATGGAGCAATTGTAGTCGCGGGCGGCCTTGATCACGTCGCGCACGCGCTCGGGGCTGCCGATATTGCCGGGATTGATGCGCAGGCAGGCCGCCCCCGCCTTGGCAGCTTCGATGGCGCGTTTGTAGTGGAAATGGATGTCGGCGACGATCGGCACGTTCACTTCGCGCACGATTTCGGCCAGTGCTGCGGTGCTTTCGACATCCGGGCAGGAGACGCGCACGATATCCACGCCGGCGATTTCGGCCAGGCGGATCTGCGCGATGGTGGCCGCGGCATCCGAGGTGAGCGTGTTGGTCATGGTTTGCACGCTGATCGGCGCATCGCCGCCCACGGGCACGCGGCCGACATGGATCTGGCGGGATTTGCGACGGTCGATCTGCTGGTAGGCGCGGTAGTTCATGTGTGTGTCCCGGCGAGGATCTTGGGGTAAGATATAGGGTTGGGCGGGGTCGCGGTCAAAGTTGTGGCGTTTTTAGCAGGTGAAGGGTAGGGTGGACTAAGCTTAGTTGAGGAGAGCGTTGTGGAGGTTGTGAACATCCATGCGGCGAAGACGCACCTCTCCCGGCTGATCGATCAGGTGGCGGCGGGCGAGGAGGTGGTGATCGCGCGCGCGGGCAAGCCGGTGGCGCGCCTGGTGCCGCTGGCGCCGGAGCGGCCCAAGCGCGTGCTGGGGATGCTGCGCGGGCAGATCAATATTCCGGATAATTTTGACGATCCGCTGCCGGATGAAGTGCTGGCCCTGTTTTACGGCCAATAGTGCGGCTCCTGCTGGATACGCATGTTCTGTTGTGGGCACTGGATGAACCAGACAGGCTCAACGCAAGCTTTATCAAAGCTATACAGGATCCCGGCAATGACGTTTTCTTTAGCGCGGTGAGCATATGGGAACTGGCGATCAAGGCCAGTTTGCCCCGAATGGATTTGAGGGTGAGACCGCAACATCTGGCCGAGGCGGCTAGGATGACCGGTTTTGAAGCGCTTTCACTGACGCCGGAGGTTGCGGCCCGCGTGGCTCTTTTGCCCCACCACCACGGTGATCCATTCGACCGCGTGCTGGTGGCGCAGGCGCAGGCAATGCCGGCGCGGCTGCTCACGTGCGACGCCGTCCTGGAGCAATACGGCGAACTGATTTGGTTGGAGCCTAGGCGAGGGTAAGCAAGCGACTTACGGTTCGTTTACGCGCGCGGTGGTAGGGCTGGGGGGATTGAACGCGATGGCGGTTCCCCATGCAGTTGCCCGAAAACTTTCATGTGGTGGTGTGCACGCCGTGCTTCGGCGGGCTGGTCCACCAGGGGTATATGCTGGCGACGACGAACCTGCTGATGCTGGGCACGCAGATGGGTTTCGGCGTGAGCGTGGAACTGCTCGGCTATGATTCGTTGATCACCCGCAGCCGCAACTCGCTCGTCGCAAAATTCATGGACCGGGAGGATGCGACGCATCTGATGTTCGTGGATGCGGACATCACCTTCCAGCCGGCGCAGGTGCTGCGGATGGCGGCCTTCGGGCAGGATGTGGTGGCGGGCATGTATCCGCTGAAGCTGCGGGACTGGTCGGTTGATGCCATCGCGCGGGTGCGGGGCGGGGAGGGGCTGGAGACGGCGCCGCTGCGCTATGTAGGCGTTGCGTGCCAGGGGCCGGCGCGGGTTGCAGCGGGGGGATTTGTTACCGGCGAGTATGCCGGCACGGGGTTCATGATGATTCGCCGGGGCGCGCTGCAGCGGATGATGGCCGCCTATCCGGAGCTGAAGTTCGAGGCCGCTCACGATCGCGCGTCACAGAACCCCAGCCCGCATCAATATGCGTTGTTCGACTGCATGATCGATCCGGAAACGCGGCATTATTTGAGCGAGGACTACACGTTCTGCCGCCGCTGGCGCGATATCGGCGGCCAGATCTGGCTGGATACGCAAGGATCGCTCGTCCACACCGGCTCGCATGATTTCACCGGCAACCCCGGCTTGAGGTTTACCGAAGCGGTGCCGCTCGCGCGGGCCAGTTAAACGTTTTCTGGTCACTGAACGCCTTCCTTTTCTGTTTCGAGCAGGACTTTCTTCCGCTCAATCCCCCAACGGTATCCCGCCAGCTCCCCTTGGGCGTTCACCGCACGGTGACACGGGATGGCCACGGCCAGACGGTTGGCGGCGCAGGCGGCGGCGACGGCGCGGGCGGCGCGGGGTTTGCCAAGTTGGGCGGCGATGGTGCCGTAGCTGAGCGTGCTGCCGGCGGGGATGGCGCGCAAGGCGTTCCAGACGAGAAGCTGGAAATTGGTGCCGCGGATATCCAGCGGCAGCGCGTGCGCGGATCTGGGGGCGTCGATCAGGGCAATCACGTTGGTGATGTGCTGCTGGAAGGCGGGCCAGGCTTGCGTGAGGGCGGCTTTGGGGAAGCGGCGGGCAAGATCCGCAGTCAGCGCCTCGTCAGAATCGCCGATCAGGATGGCGCAGATGCCGCGGTCGGTGGCAGCAACCAGCACGCGGCCGAGGCTGCTGCCGGCGCAGGCGTGCATCATGATCGCGCCCGCGCCGCCGCGGCGGAACGCGGTTGGGGTCATGCCCAACATGGCGGGGACAGCCTCGTAAAACCGGCCGGAGGAAGAGAAGCCGGCCTCGTACATGATATCGGTGATCGTGGCCGTGCCCCGCAGGCCGGCCTGCACCACACGGCGTCGATGGGCGGCTTCGGCGGCGGCCAGCGTGGCCCCGGTGCGGCGGCGAAACATGCGCGCGAACCGAGCCTGGCTGAGTCCGGCCGCCTCGGCGCTGGCGGCAAGATCGAAGCAACCGGCATTGATGGCACGGCAGGCGGATTCGACCATGGTCTGCTCGCGGTCCGGCTTGGGCGGCAGATCCGGCCGGCAGCGGCGGCACGGGCGGTAGCCGGCCTGTTGCGCCGCCTCGCGCGTGGCGAAAAAGCGCAGGTTTTCGGGGCGGGCGGGGCGGGCGGCGCAGCTGGGGAAGCAAAAAACGCCGGTGCTGAGAACGGCGTAGAAGAACGCGCCGTCGGCCGTGGCATCGCGATCGCGCACCGCACGGCGCATCTCGGCATCGCTGCGAATCCCTTTCTCCTGCGTAATCATTGTGCTGCTCCTGGTGGGGATGAGCAAGGTGCGCGGGGTTGGGGTGGGGGGCACTCCGGATCACGCAGGTGAATAAGAAAGAAAGGAAGTGTTCTTTTTTGAAAAAAAGAACCAAAAAACTTTTGTTCCTTTGCGGGCGCTGCCGGCGATGTACACGCCAATAGTCAAAAGTTTTTTGCTTCTTTTTTTCAAAAAAGAAGGCCTTCCTTCACCCCGAGAACTCCTTCACCAGCGCCTGGATCCGATCCGCATCGGACTGCTCCATCACCCGCCGGGAGAAGCGCACGCAGGCATCGATGGAGACCGCCCGCACCGCCTGCTTCACGCGCGGCACAGCCGCCGCACTCATGCTGAAGCTGCGCAGGCCCAGGCCCAGCAGCAGGGGAGTGAAGCGCGGGTTGGCGGCCATTTCGCCGCAGACCGACACCGGCTTGCGCATGCGCAACGCGGCCTCCGTGGTGAACTGGATCAGACGCAGCACCGCCGGATGCAGGGGGTCGTAGAGATCGGCCACTTCGGTGGCGGCACGATCCACGGCGAGGGTGTACATTGCCAGATCATTGGTGCCGATGGCGAAGAAGTCCACTTCCAGCGCCAGCGCGTCGGCGGCCAGCGCGGCGCCGGGGGTCTCGATCATGATGCCGAGCGGCGGCAGGGGGTCGGAGAATTTGTCGCCGCGCCGGCGCAGGCGGCGGGCAACACGCTCATAGATTTCCCGCGCGGCACGTACCTCGCCGGTGTTGGTCACCATGGGCAGCAGCACGCGCACCGGCCCGGCGCGTGAGGCGCGCAAGATGGCGGCGAGCTGGGTCTCGAACAAATCCGGCTGGCGCAGCAGCAGGCGAAGGCCGCGCACGCCGAGCGCGGGGTTGTGGTCCAGCGTGTCGGGCACCAGGCCGCGCGCCACCAGCGCATCGATATCCTTCTCGCCGCCCCAATCGAGCACCCGGATGGTGACCGTGTCACCGTCCATGGCTTCCACCACGGTGCGGTAGGTTTCCGCCTGCGCCGCCTCGTCGGGCAGCGTATCGCGGTTCATGAACAGAAATTCGGTCCGGAAAAGCCCGATGCCGGAGGCGCCGGATTGGGCGATCAGCGGCAATTCGGCGAGCAGCTCAAGGTTGCCCTGAAGCTCCACCGGCTCGTGGTCGGTGGTCTCCGAGCGGAGGCGGCGGAAACGCGCCAGGCGCTGGCGTTCGCGCGCGTAGCCGGCCACCGCCTGCTTGGCCTCGGCGAGCGTGGGCGCGGAGGGGTTGAACGTGATCCGGCCGCTGGCGCCGTCGAGCACGGCGATCGTGCCGGTCCTGGCAAGATTGAGAAGACCCTGAACACCCAGGACCGCGGGCACACCCAGCGCGCGCAGCATGATGGCGGTGTGGCCATCGGTGCCGCCTTCCTCCGCGGCCAGCCCTGCGATCCGCGCCGGATCGATCAGGGCGGCATCGGCCGGGCGGAGCGTTTCGGCCACCAGGATCGCGCCCTGCGGCACGGCGGCGAAACTGCGGAAGGCGGCTTCGGTGAGGTTGCGCAGCAGTCTTCGACCGGTTTCGCGAATTTCGTCGGCACGGCGCTGGCGGGAGTCATTGTCGTCTGCCTCCATCTTGCGCGGGCGTGCGGCATCGTCGGGCACGCCGATGATCGCCTCGGCCAGGGCCTCCACCTCGTCCATCACCGCGGTCTCAGCGGTCACATGCGTGTCGCAGATGCGGCGGCGGGCGGCGCGCAGCAGGCGCGACGGGCCGAGCATCTGCAAATAGGCATCGATCAGGGGCGCGATTTCGTGCTGGCTATCCTCCGGCAGCACGGAGAGGCGGGCGCGGAGTTTGCCCAACTGGCGGCGCGAGGTCTGCACCGCGCCGTCCAGCCGGGTCAGTTCGGCCTCGGCCGCGTCTGCCCGGATTCGGCCGCGCTTGAATTCCAGCTTTGGTTCGCTGGCCGCGAAAATGGCGCCGATGGCGATGCCGGCGCTGACCGGAATGCCGGTGAGGCTCTTCTCCGCCTCGGCCGTGGCCGGTGCGCGGCGCCCGGCTGGCTTGGATTTGCCGTCCTCAGTCCTGCTCATGGAAGCCGGCCTCGATCAGGCCCGCGATCGCTTCCAAGGCCTCGTGCGCGTCAAACCCCTCCGCACGCAGCTCCACCGTGCTGCCCATGCCAGCGCCCAGCATCATCAGCCCCATGATGGAGCGGGCGGAGACGACCTGGCCGTCACGCACCACATCGATATTGGCGGAAAATTGCTCGGCCATGTTCACCAGCTTGGCGGCGGCGCGCGCGTGCAGGCCCCGGCGGTTCACGATCGGCACCACACGGGTTACCACTGCCTCACCGCCACCCGCTTCGCTCATCGCCCCGCCTCGCTGGAATCGGTACGGCGCAGGTCCGGCCTGCTCGTTACGGTATCAAGGGCGGGGCGGCTTGCGCCGTCAATGGGCGGCTTTTTCCGGGACGGCGCAAATATGCACGTGATCGGGGCGTAGATCCGGATGATGCCCGTTGGGCTGCCGCGGATCGAGCGACATGCAGAGATTGGGCGATTTGCAGGTGGCCAGGACATGGCTGGCGGCAGCGATGTATTTCTTGCCGGCGAGCTCGGCGATGTCGGTGCATTCGGTCAACGTTTGCCGCGATCGCACCTTGGCGAGCTTGACGAGCATGGGCAGGTTCATGCCGGCAATCACTTCCACGCCACCGCGGCCCATCATGGAGATGGCCAGGTTGCTGGGTGTGCCGCCGAACATGTCGGTCAGCACGATCACGCCGTCACCCGCATCCACCTCCTCGATGCAATGCTGTATGTCCCGCCGGCGGCTTTCGATGTCGTCATCCACCCCGATGCAAATCGTTGCAACGCGGCGCTGCGGGCCGACCACATGTTCCATGGCCGCGCGCATTTCCTCGGCCAGGCGGCCGTGGGTGACCAGAATCAATCCGATCATGGGGTGTTTTTCAGGCCTCCTGCGCCTGGTTCCTGCGGCATTCCGACAAACCTGTCCGGCTCATTCGTCCCGTCGCTTTCGCACAAACTCTCCACGGCCCGAATTCGAGCCGTGTCTCCCGCAACGCCGCGCATCAATTCCCGGTGCATCACCCCAACCCGCCAGTTTGTGCCCCCCTGGCCGCCATTTTGACTCGGGTCCGACTGCACACGCCGCAGCCGGGACGCCAAAGTCTGCACGATGTGGACCGAGCGATGCTGGCCCCCCGTGCACCCAATGGCGACGCTTGCATACTTCTTGCCCTCCTGAACGAAGCGGGGCAAGAGCATGGTTAACAGATCAGTCACTTTTTCGATGAACGGCAGGAAGTCGGGGTCGGCCTCCACATAGGCGGCGACATCCGCATCCAGGCCCGTCTTCTCCCGCAACATGGGGTCGTAGTGGGGGTTCCGCAGGAAGCGCGCATCGAAGACCAGCTCTGCTTCCCGCGGGAGGCCGGCGGGGTAGGCAAAGGAAATCAGCGACAGCGTCATTGCGGGCATGGTTTCACCGCTGGTGCTAAACCGTTGCTCGATCATGCGCCGCAGCATGGGCAGGGGCAGGTCGGACGTATCCAGCAGCATATCGGCGCGCGCCCGCAGGGGGGTGGTAAGAACGGTTTCAGCGGTGATGCCGTCCACCACCCGGCCGCTGGGAGCCAGCGGGTGCCGGCGGCGCGTCTCGGTGAAGCGTCGCAGCAAGGAGGCCTCGTCCGCATGGGCAAATACCAGCTCGGGGCGCAGGGCAGGGTTGCATTTTAGACGAGCCAAGATGGCGAGAATGGCTTCGGCATCGAAGCCGCGGCTTCGCCCATCCACGCCGATCGCCATCGGGCGCTCGCCGCGCAAGGCGAGCTCCTCCATCAGATGCAAGGGGGGATTGTCCACCGCCTCATAGGACAGGTCCTCCAGCACGCGCAGAATGGATGCCTTGCCGGCGCCGGACAGGCCGGTGACCAGAACGACGCGGCGGGCGGGGTCTTGCGCGAAGTTGGGCGCGGCCGGCGTGTTCACGCGAAGGCTCCCGTCACAAACGACATCTTTCCCTGCAGCGCATCCAGCGCCAGCCCGACCATGATCGGCGCCGCGGCCGTGAACGGGTCCACCGAAATCATCGGCAGGTCAAGAACCTCGTGTCGGGCCGGGACCGGCAGCCGGGGGGGCTTCTGCAGGAGGACCACCAGCGCGAGCTTACAGGCTTGCCGATGGGGCAGGCGGAGGATGCCAAGGCCGCGCACCTCCAGCAGGCCGGCCAACGCCGGCGGCGGCGCGGCGGTGAGGGCATCCACCTGGACCTGATCGTCGGCCACCAGGACGAAACCGCGATCGATGAGCCTGAGAAGCAGATCGGATTTGCCGGCGCCGGGGGGGCCGATCAGCAGAACGCCGGCGGGGCCGCGGGCGGCGCAGCTGGCGTGCAAGAGAGTCAAGTGAGAAAGGCCTTCTTTTTTGAAAAAAAGAAGCAAAAAACTCTTGGGGCGCTGTCGCGGACGTGCCGGCAGCGTGCGCAAAGTAACAAAGGTTCTTTGGTTCTTTTTTTCAAAAAAGAACAGCCCTTACACTTTTTTCTTTGTCGGCTCCGCCCCCAGCAAATGCCCGATCGGCGTTAGCCCCTCCATATTATCGCACAAAATTTTGAACACCGCGAGAAGCGGCACAGCCAGCAGCGCGCCGGCAACACCCCAAAGCCAGTCCCAGAACATCAGCGCGGCGATCACCAGAAGCGGGTTCAGCGTGAAGCGGCGAGCGAGCAGCATGGGCGTGATCGTCTCGCCCTCCAGGATGTGGATCAGCAAATACACGCCGCTGGGGGCGAAGGCCCAGAACACGTTGGAGAAGGTGAACAGGCCGACGAAGAAGAAGATCGTCATGCCCGTGAGCGCGCCGAGAATGGGGATGTAGTTCAACAGAAAGGCGGCCGTGCCCCATAGCAGCGGATCGGGCAGTCCGAACGCCCATACCGATATGCCGTTAGCCACGCCCACGAACAGGTTCATCATGGTGATGGTGGCCAGATAGCCCGAGATGTTGTGCGAGACCTCGGTGGCGATCTGGACGGCCCGCTTTTTTTCCGCAAATCCCGGCAGGATTTCCACGAAGCGGCGCAGCAGCGTGTCGCCATCGGCGAGCAGAAAGAACAGGACGACCAGAAGGGTCAAGGCCTGGCCGAGGAAGGATCGTGTGCCGGCGAGCAGGCTCATGCCGATGCCGGCCCCCTGGCTGACGGTGACGGTCTGCGGCGCGGGCTTGGGCGGCGGGGGAGAGATGCTCCCGGCGTTGAGGGTGGCGAAATCCAGGCTGGTGGGCTGCGCCGTGCCGGCATCCTGCGCGCGCCCCGTATCCTGCATCAGTTTCTGCATTTGCTGCATGCCGCCTTCGAACATGTCGATCGGGCGGCGCAGGAAGCCAAGCTTCTGCTGCAGCGTGGGCAGGCTTTGCGGCGCGCGGGCGATCCAGCCGGCGGCGGGCACCGATATGGCATAGGCGATGCCGCCGATGGCGGAAAACAGCGCGGCAATCAGAAGGGCCGCCGCCAGCATGCGCGGCAGGTGCAGCCGGTCGCACAGAAGACGGGCGATCGGGCTGAGTAGCAGGCCGAGCACCAGCGCCAGCACGAAGGGCAGGATGATGCCGGCCGCGAAATACAGCGTGTAGAGTACGCCCAGCGCGGTGAGGATGACCAGGCAGACATCCCGCACAGTGAAATTCGCATCGCGCATGGTCGCCTGCGCCTGGCGGGTTTCGCGGGTGACGGTATCTTCCTGGTCCATGGGTGCTCCGGAGTTGAGGAAAGGCCTTCTTTTTTAAAAAAAAGATGCAGAAAACTCTTGGCGCGCTGTCGCGGAGTCGCGGCAGGCTGCGTCGTACAGCTCAGGCTTTGGGCAGGCGGACGACGAAGCGGGCGCCGAGGATGCGGCCAGTGTCGTCGCGGCGGTTTTCGGCGCTGATGCGGCCGTGCAGGGCCTCAACGATCTGGCGGCTGATCGACAGGCCAAGGCCGGAATGCTTGCCGAATTTTTCGCTTGCCGGCCGCTCGGAATAGAACCGGTCGAAGACGTTTTCGAGGTTGCCGTCAGGGATGCCAGGGCCCTCATCCTCCACTGAAAGTTCCACCATGGCGCCGGTTTCACGCGCGCGCAGCAGGATGCTGCCGCCGGCAGGGGAAAAGCTCTCGGCATTGGCGATCAGATTGCGCAGCACCTGAACCAGGCGCCCTTCCACCGCCAGCACCACCAGGCTGCCGGCGGGCGCATCCACGACCAGGCGCGGATCGCCCTCGTTACGCGTGGCGTCGGCGATTTCGCCCAAGGCGGTGATCATCGGCACCACGTCCACGCGTTCGGTGATGCTGCGGGAGAGTTCGGCATCCACGCGGCTCGCGTCGCTGATATCGGTGATCAGGCGATCCAGGCGAATGACGTCCTCCTGGATGATGCTGAGCAGGCGGGCCTGAAGCTGCGCGTCGCCGATGCGCTTGAGCGTATCGATGGCGCTGCGGATGGAGCTGAGCGGATTCTTGATTTCGTGCGCGACGTCGGCGGCGAAACGCTCGATGGCATCCATGCGGCCCCACAGCGCGGTGGCGGACGCCGAGAGGGCCTGGCCAAGCTGGCCGATTTCATCACGGCGGCGCAGCAGGCGGGCGGGCACGGCGCCGGTGCGGCCATGGCCCTCCCGCATGTCGCCCGCGGCATCGGCCAGAAGCAGGATCGGGCGGGCCAGCGTGAGGGAGAGATACCATGAGAGCAGAACGGTGAGGATGAGCGCGCCGAAGAACAGGCCAAGGATCGAGAGGCGCACCTGGAAGAGGCTGTTATCCACCTCCACCGCGTCCCGCGTGAGCAGCACGATGCCGACTGTGTGGCGGTCGCGTTCCACCGGTTCGGTGACGGTGACGAGAAGCTGGTTCTCGCGGGTGCGGCGGATATAGGGGGGCATTTCGTGGCTGTCGTCGGAACTGGTCAGGCGCAGTTCCTCGCGCACGTCGGGTTGCCAATCGGCACCTGGGGCATCGGCGCTCATTTCAACGGCTGTGCCGTGCGTGTGGGGCAGCCAGGCGAGGACAGCATCGTAGATTCGGCCGACGAAGCCGGTGAGGGGGCCGCGATCGGCATCGGGCGGCAGGGGTTCGGTGGTGACGGCGCCGCCGGCGCCCAGGCGGACGCGGCTATCGGCGACCAGCGTGCCATCGGGGGAATAGATTTTCGCGCTGGCGGTGGGTGTGGGGTCGGTGAGGCGGCGCAGCAG
>PKZM01000022.1:1291-12097 GCA_003133065.1 Acetobacteraceae bacterium | reverse complement strand
CAGCCGTTGGTCGGGGGCGTCGGTTTCGATGAGGAGGCGGTTTGCGGGGATGTGGCGGAAAGTTTCGCGCTGACGTTCTTTGCGGGGGTGGGCGTAGTAACCGGGAAAGGAAAAGTACGCGCCGAGGTCGGCGAAAGGTTTGAGCATTTCTTGCGGGCCGCCGTAGCTGTGCAGGAGGAAGCCGCGGGCGGGCAGGGGACCGGCGCGGAGGAGTTCGAGCATCCGCCCCCAAACCTGGAGGCAGTGGATGCTGACGGGGAGGTTGCGTTCGGCGGCGAGGCGAAGCTGGGCGGTGAAGACTTCCTCCTGCCCGGCGTAGGGCAGGCCGGGCTTCCAGCGGTCCAGACCGATTTCCCCGACGGCGGCGGGGATGGCGTCCAGAAAATGAGTGAGCCGGGCGAGCCAGCCGGGGGTGCGTTCAGTAATATACCAAGGATGATAGCCGAAGCTGGGCAGCACGACGGGGAACTTCTGCGCGAGGGCCAGCACCTGCGGCCAGTCGGCTTCGCAGGCGCCGTTGACAACCATGCGGGTGACGCCGGCAGCGGCGCAGTCGGCCAGCAGGTCTGGCTGCCGATCACCAAAGCGGTCGTCTTGCAGATGGTTGTGGGCGTCGTAGAGCGAGAGCATGATGATTCGGCAAACGATTTGGCAATTTTTCCGACATCACCGGCTGCCTTCCCTCTCACCCCCTCATGCCGGGAATTAGCAATCAAGGAAAGCAGGAATGGAAGCCTCAAAATATTTGCGGTTTGAAGCCCTTTCCGGTTTTCCTGCTTTCCTAATTTACATCAGCCTGGTTTGGAAGCAGTCGTGTTGGCCGCAATCAGCTTGATCACCGCCGCCACCGCTTCTTCCGTTTTCACGAATTGCACCGGGCCGTTGCGCGGTTTGATCTCCACTTCGCCTTTGGCCAGAGATTTTTCACCCAAGCCGACGCGAATCGGAAAGCCAACCAGATCCGCATCCTTGAATTTCACGCCCGGACGGTCATCCCGGTCGTCCAGAATCACGTCCACGCCCTGCGCCGTGAGTTCGGCATAGATTTTCTCGGCCAGTTGCATGGCCTGGCTTTCCGGGACCACGCTCAGGGGGGTGATGCACACCTGATACGGCGCCACGTTCAACGGCCAGACGATGCCGTCCTTGTCGTTGCTCTGCTCGATCACCGCCTGCAAGGTTCGCGTGACGCCAATGCCGTAACAACCCATCACGGAGGGTTTGCGCACGCCGGTTTCATCCAGAAACGTGGCGTTCAGCTTCTCGCTGTACTTGGTGCCCAGCTTGAAGACGTGGCCCACCTCGATGGCCCGGCGGATTTTCAGCGATTTCCCGCACTTCACGCACGGTTCCCCGGCGCGGACGGTGCGCAGATCGAACCATTCGGTCACCTGGATGTCGCGCTCGAGGGAGACATTGCGGAAATGGAAGCCGTCCTCGTTCGCGCCGGTGGTCATGTCATTGGCCCCGCGCAAACGCTCGTCGGCGTAAATTTTTACGCCCGCCGGAATGTTGACCACCGCGCCCAGCGAACCCGGTTTGGCGCCCAAAATCGCATGGCATTCCTCCGGCGTGGCCGGCCGCACGGCCACCGCGCCGGTTTTGGCCAGGAATTTCGTTTCGTTCAACTGGTCGTCGCCGCGAATCAGCACCAGCACCTCCTTGCTGTCGGCGATATACACAAGCGTCTTGATCTGGCGGTTCGCCGGCACGCCGTACGGCGCCTTGCTCAGCGCCTCGATGGTCACCACGCCGGGCGTGGCGAATTTTTCCACCGCCGCGCCCACTTCGCGCGGGGCTGTCTTGGGCAGGCCGCTGGTCGCCTTCTCGATATTGGCCGCGTAACCGCAGCCCTCGCAGAAGGCCACTTCGTTCTCGCCCGTCTCGGCCGGCACCATGAACTCGTGCGAATGATTCCCGCCGATCACGCCGGTGTCCGCCTCCACCGGAAACGCCTGCAACCCGCACCGCGCAAAAATGCGGGTGTAGGCATCGTACATTTTTTTGTAGCTGGCCATCGCGCCGTCATCGGTCGTGTCGAAGGAGTAGGCGTCCTTCATGATGAACTCCTTGGCGCGCATCAGGCCGAAGCGCGGGCGGATTTCATCGCGGAACTTGAGGCTGATCTGGTAAAAATTCTTGGGCAACTGCCGGTACGAATTGATTTCGTTGGCCGCCAGCGTGGTGATGACCTCCTCGGCCGTGGGGCTGAGGAACCACTGCCGCCCCGAGCTGTCCTTGACCTTGAAAAGCACGTTGCTGGCCGTCTCGGCGCGCCCGCTCTGCTCCCAGATTTCCGGCGGCTGGAGCGCGGGCATGAGCACCTCAATGGCGCCCGCCCGGTTCATCTCCTCGCGGATGATCGTCTCGATCTTGCGCAGCGCGCGCAGGCCCAGCGGCAGAAAGGTGTAAACGCCCCCCGCCAGCTTGCGGATCAGCCCCGCCCGCAGCAGCAGTTTGTGCGAAACGATCTCCGCGTCCGACGGCGCGTCCCGGAGCGTTGGAATCAAAGTTTGTGTCCACTTCATGTTTGTTCAGCATACCGGAGCACGGGGGGTGAAATGAAGTTTTTTCGGCGGCCAGCCGCACGGCGGGACACCGCGCCGCCGCAACTCGGTCCTGAAAAATTCCTGAAATAGAACTTGCATCCGCCGGGTTCACAGGTATGATTCACGACTCTTTAACGAAAGAAATTATGGCGAAAATTTGTGAATTAACCGGCAAAGGCGCCCGCAAGGGCAGCATCATCTGGCGCAGTGGTAAATCGAAGAAAAGCGGTGGTATCGGTACGCACGTGACCGCGATCACGAAGCGCCGCTTCCTGCCCAACTTGCAGCGCGTCAAAGCCATCCTGCCCAGCGGCGAAGTCCGCTATGTGCGCGTGGCCGCCACCGCCCTCAAAAAAGGTCTCATCACCAAGGCTCCCAAGCGCACTTGGAAAAAGCCCGAAGCCAAAGCCGGCGCCGAAGTCAAGGCTGGTTCCAAAGCCGCCGCCAAAGCCTGATTCGCCCGATCCTCTCAATTTCAATTGCCAAATCGTCAGCTTGGGAAACCAAGCTGACGATTTTGGCTTTTGTGAAAGCAGGTTTTGACGCGAATTGCGCGAATGAGCGCGAATTTTTAACCGCAGACGCAGATGGACGCAGATAAAACCGTCTCCCCAATCAAGTCATCCCTGCACCTTGGTTAATTCGCGCCAATTCGCGAAATTCGCGTAAAAAACTCGGATTTTGGTTCTTGGAGCTTTATTACTTCCCTTTGGAATATTTCATCGTCGCACGCTTGAGTTCGCGGTCGGAATCCCGCTCGCGGATGTCATCGCGGCGGTCAAACTCGTGTTTTCCTTTGCCGACGCCCAGGGACACTTTCACCTTGCCGTTTTTCCAATAGAAGGACAGCGCGATCAGGGCGTTGCCCTTGACCTCCGCCAGCGCGGCCAGTTTGCGGATTTCCGCCTTGTGCAGGAGCAGTTTGCGGACGCCTTTGGGCTGGTGATTTTGCTGGTTGCCGTGGGAATACTCGTCAATATGCGCGTTGTGGAGAAACACCTGCTCCTGGTCCACCCGCGCGAAGGCGTCGGCGATCTGCCCTTTGCCCGCCCGCAGCGCCTTGACTTCTGTGCCATGCAGGACGATGCCCGCCTCGAAGGTCTCCAAGATATGGTAATCGCGCCGGGCCTTATGGTTGGTCACGATGTCGGACATGCTTGAGGGTAGCCCCGAAAGGGGCGAAATTCACGGATAAAAAAAGCCGGAAGAAAATCTTCCGGCTGGTGCAAAGCTTTGGTACGCGCGGTCGCTGGACGTTTTAGCCGGGAAACGAGCTGTTTCAGCGTTTCTTTTTCTTCTTGGTTTGGCGGACCACTTCCACCAATTCCGGCAAATCCCAGCCGATTTTGTCTTCCAGCAACTCGCGCAAGGCGATGTCCGCCAAGCCCAAATTGCCCACATCCGCGATCAGCGGACGGCTCAGGCCGCCGCCGCCGGAGTTCAACTGGCGCACGCGCCGGGAAATGATGTTGATCAGGACGTTGGGGTTTCCGACTTTTTCGTTGGCCCGTTTGCAAAGTTCAGCGTTCACAATTTTAAATTAAACTAGCGGGTCAGAATAATCGAGTCCCGGGGCTGGCGCAATAAGAATGTTTGCAAAAATTCGGTCGTTCGGCCGGGCGGCACGGGCGTCGCGAAATAACCGCCAATGTTGCCAAATTGTCATTTGTAATTCCCCCCGCCGCGGTGGAATTATTTCTCAAATTTATAATTTGAATTTTTAGAATACCCGGCATCATTTGTCCTCATGCCATTCAGGCAGGCAAGGTAAATGCCTTGGGCGACGACATATCGGCAACCATGAACACCGAAACACAACGGCTTGCGCCCGGCCAGCCCGGCGCCGGAGACTGGCGGATCTGGGGCCCTTACCTTTCTGAACGCCAGTGGGGCACGGTGCGGGAGGATTACAGCTCCGGGGGCACGGCGTGGGATTACCTGCCCCACGATCACGCCCGCAGCCGCGCCTATCGCTGGGGCGAGGATGGGCTGGCCGGCTTCGGCGATGAACGCGTGCGTTGGTGCCTGGGGCTCGCCTTGTGGAACGGCCGCGACGCGATCCTGAAGGAGCGGCTGTTCGGCCTGACGAACACCCAGGGCAACCATGGCGAGGACGTGAAGGAGCATTACAGCTTCCTCGATGGCACGCCCACGCATTCCTACATGAAGATGCTCTACAAATATCCGCAGGCCGAATTCCCCTATACCTGGCTGGTTGAGGAAAATGCGCGGCGCGGCAAGCAGGACCGCGAATTCGAGCTGCATGACACGGGCGTGTTCGCCCGCGACGCGTATTTCGATGTGTTCGTCGAATACGCCAAGGCGGACACGGACGACATCCTGATGCGTATCGAGGTGCATAACCGCGGCGCGCTGGCGGCACCGCTGCATCTTCTGCCGCAGTTCTGGGCGCGCAACGTGTGGTCGTGGGCCGACCGTGAGCGGCCGCGGATCACCCGGATGGCGGATGGCGGATTGCTCGCGCGCCGGCACATGTTTGCCGATATGCGGCTGGATTGCGATAGCGCGGACGAGATCCTGTTCTGCGAGAACGATACCAATACCAACCGTTTCTTCGGCGCCAACTCGCCCGGCCCGTTCAAGGATGGCATCAACCAGGCGATCGTGCATGGCGATACCGAGGCGGTCGCCCACGATGCCGGCAGCAAGGTCGCCCTGCACCGCACGATCCACCTGGAGGGCGGGGCCGCGTGCGTGATGCGGCTGCGGCTGCGGCCCGCCGATTCCGCCGGCGCGGCGATGACGGATTTCGATGCCGTCGTGGCGGCCCGGCACCGTGAGGCGGATGAATTCTATGCCGTTCTACAGGCGGGGATCGCCGACGCGGAGCAGCGCCTTGTGCATCGCCAGGCGCTGGCGGGCATGCTGTGGTGCAAGCAGTTCTATGGCTACAACGTGTTTCGCTGGCTGCAAGGCGATCCCGCGCAGCCGGCCCCGCCCGCCGGGCGCAGCCGCAATATCGACTGGCAGCACCTGAACAATGCCGATGTGATTTCCATGCCGGATTCCTGGGAATATCCCTGGTATGCCTCCTGGGATCTGGCGTTTCAGTGCGTTACTTTCGCCAGCATCGACCCTGACTTCGCCAAGAGCCAGCTCACCTTGCTGACGCGCGACTGGTACATGCACCCCAATGGACAATTGCCCGCGTATGAATGGGCCTTCAGCGATGCCAATCCACCGGTTCATGCCTGGGCGGCTTTTCGGGTGTACCTGGCGGACCGGGCGCTGAACGGCACCGCCGATACCGCCTTCCTGGAACGCCTCTTCCACAAGCTGCTGCTGAATTTCACCTGGTGGGTCAACCGCAAGGATCGCGGCGGGCGCAATATCTTTCAGGGCGGGTTTTTAGGCCTGGACAATGTCGGCGTGTTCGACCGATCCGCCCCGCTGCCCACAGGGGGCACGATCGACCAGTCTGACGGCACGGCGTGGATGGCGATGTATGCGCTGAACATGATGCGCATCGCCATCGAGCTGGCCTTCACCAATCCGGTCTATGAGGACATGGCCTCGAAATTCTTCGAGCATTTCCTCTCGATCGCCGAGGCAATGACCGATATGGGCGGCGCCGGCGTGGGCTTATGGAACACCGACGACGAATTTTTCTACGATGTGCTCACGCTGCCCGATGGGCGGCACCTGCCGCTGCGGCTGCGCTCCATCGTGGGTCTGATCCCGATCTTCGCGGTAGAGGTGCTGGAGCCGGACGTGTTTGCCCGGCTGCCGGGCTTTGCCTCGCGCACGCGCTGGTTTCTGAAGAACCGGCCGAAGATGGCGGCCCTGGTCTCGCGCTGGTCGGAGCCTGGCCACGGTGACCGCAACCTGCTCTCCCTGCTGCGCGGGCATCGGCTGAAATGCCTGTTGCGGCGCGCACTGGACACGGCGGAGTTTCTCTCGCCTTACGGCATACGGTCGCTCTCCAAGGCGCATGAATCAGCGCCTTACCGGCTGGATGTTGGCGACGGGCATTACCAAATCGGCTACGAGCCAGGCGAATCGCCCCGCGCGCTGTTCGGCGGCAATTCGAACTGGCGTGGGCCGATCTGGTTTCCGGTGAACATGCTGCTTGTGGAATCGCTAAAAACGTTTCATAGTTATTACGGTAGCGATTTCAAGGTGGAGTGCCCGGTCGGCTCGGGCACGCTTCTCAGCCTGGCGGAGGTGGCAGCAGAGATCTCCAAGCGTCTGGGCGCGCTTTTCCTGCCCGGCGCGGATGGCAGGCGCCCGTTCTGGGGAGATGACGAAAAAGCAGCCACCGACCCATTGTTCCGGGATGGGCTGATGTTCCACGAGCATTTTCACGGCGACACGGGGCGGGGGTTGGGGGCGTCGCATCAGACGGGCTGGACGGGGCTGATCGCCAATCTGATCAGGCCGGAGCGTGGCGTTTGAGACAATAGAGAAAGGTCTTCTTTTCTGAAGAAAAGAAGCAAAAGACTTTTGACTTTTGGTATGTGCCTCGCCGGCAGCGTGCGCAAAGGGATGACAGGTTTTTGGCTCTTTTTTTTCAAAAAAGAACATTCTTTCTGCAAAGGTAAACACCGCTCACGCCCTCTTGCGCAACAAGGCGGCTCATCATGATGCTAGGCTATCAGGGCAAACGGCCGTGTAACCGCCGGCGACGGCGCACCGAAAGGTCTGCAATGGCAATTTCAGACTCACATCACCGTAGGGTTTCCCCGCGCATGACGACGGGGATCGCCGTCATGGCCAAGGCGCCGCGGGCCGGCGCCTGCAAAACGCGGCTGATCCCGATGCTGACGCCGCAGCAGGCCGCGCTGATGGGGGCCGCCTTCCTGGGCGATGTGATGGAAAATCTCGCCGCGGCGGCACGGCATCGCGCGATCGTACCATATGTGGCGTTTTCGCCGGCCGGCACCGAGGCGGCATTCAGCGGGATTGTGCCGCCAGGCACGCGCATGTTGCTGGCCGATGGCGCGCTGGCCTGCCCGGCCGGCGTGGCGGGATTCGGCCGATCGCTGCTGCATGCGGTGCAAGGGGTTCTGGCGCATGGGCACGGGTCCGCCTGCGTGCTGAATGCGGATTCACCCAACCTGCCGACATCGCGGCTGATGGAGGCCGCCCGCATCCTGGCGCGTGATGAAGACCGGGTTGTGCTCGGCCCGGCGGAGGATGGCGGCTACTACCTGCTGGGCATGAAACAGGCACATGCCGGGCTGTTCGCGGACATTGACTGGAGCACCGACCGCGTGGCGGCACAGACCCGCGCGCGCGCGGCAGCACTTGGCCTGCCGGTGATCGAACTTCTGCCCTGGTATGATGTGGATGAACCGGCGACCCTGCGACGGTTGTTGCGCGAGTTGGGCCAGCCCGGGCGCTTCGCGGCGCCGCATACCGCGTCTTGTGTAGCACGCTTGGGACTGAGCGCGGACGAGGCTGAGCACAGCGCGATACCGACCTATGCTGAGCGTGATGTAGGTGCAACTTTGGCCGGAGCCGTTGAATGTCCGTAACAACCTTGCCGGATCCCACGCGGTATTTTGAACAGGTGACGCAGACGCACGCGCAGGCTGCCCCGCCGGTATGCCTGTATTTGGAGGTCACCAACCGCTGCAACCTGCTCTGCGAAACCTGCCCCCGCACCTTCGAAGCGTTGGAGCCGCCGGCGGATATGGACTGGGAGCTGTTCACCCGCATCGTCGATCAGGCGCCGAACGTGAAGCGCGCGGTGCTGCACGGGGTGGGCGAGCCTATGCTGGTGGCGGAACTGCCACGGATGATCCGGTATCTGAAGGCCCGCGGCGTTTATGTGCTGTTCAACACCAACGGCACGCTGCTGCGGGAGAAGCGATTTGCCGAGCTGATCGATGCCGGACTGGATGAACTCCGCGTCTCTCTGGATGCCGCGGATGCCGCCAGCTACAAACTGGTACGCGGGCGGCCGTTTTTTGACCGGATCGTGCGCGATGTGCGGCACATGCGCCTGTATCAGGATGAGCGGGGGATTGCCCACCCCAAGATCTCATTGTGGCTGACGGGGCTTAAGGAAACGATCCAGGAGCTGCCGGAATTCGTGCGCCTGGCAGCCAGGATGATGGTGCGCGAGGTGCATCTGCAGCGCCTGGTGTTCGATGAGGCGGGGTTCGGCATGGCGCGGCCGCAGAGCAGCCTGTTCGAGCAGACCGATGCGGGGGAATTGGCCGCCATCGAGGCCGCGCAGGCCATCGGGGCAGAATTGGGGGTGACGCTGGATGCCTCCGGCGCCACCGAGCCCGGGATCAGCCTCAAGCAGCAGGGGGACAAACCCTGGTCCGGCTGCCGGCGGCCCTGGAGCCTGATGTATTTCACCGCCCATGGCCGCGCCCTGCCCTGCTGCATCGCGCCGTTCTCCGCGCGGGGCTACGAGACCTACACGCTGGGCGATGCCAGGACGCAATCGCTGGACGAGATGTGGAATGGCGGCGCCTATCAGGATTTTCGTGAGGCGCTGATGAGCGAGGCCCCCCCCAAGCCCTGCCAGAATTGCGGCATGCGATGGAGCCTGTAGTGCCGCCGCGCATTTGCGCGGTGATCCCGGTGATCAACGAACAAGGGGCCATCGGGCCCACCGTATCGCGCCTGCCGCGCGATGTGGTGGATCATGTGATCGTGGTGGATGGCGGCAGCAAGGATGCCACGGTGGCGGAAGCCCAAGCGGCGGGGGCGGCGGTGCTGGTGGAGACGCGCCGCGGCTATGGGCGCGCCTGCCTCAGCGGCGCGGAGCAGGCGGCATGTCTGGGCGCCGAGATCGTTCTGTTCATGGACGGAGACGGCGCGGACGCGGTGGAGCATGCCGCGTCGCTGACCGCGCCGCTGCTGGCGGATCAGGCAGATTTCGTGCTGGCCGATCGCACGGGTGGCCAGCGGGACCGCGGCAGCATGGGCGCGCATCAAATCCTGGCCGGACGCCTGGTGGGCACGGCGGTGGGCGCGCTGACCGGCGTGCGCTATAGGGACATGTGCGCGTTCCGTGCCATTCGCGTGGCCGATTTGCAGCGCCTGGGCATGGTGGAGATGGGCTATGGCTGGAACCTGGAAATGCAGATACGCGCCGCGCGGGCGGGCTTACGCGTGCGTGAAGTGACGCTGCCGTATCATTGCCGGGTGGCGGGGGAATCGAAGGTGGCGGGGAGCCTGAAGGGGAGCTTCAGGGCGGGGCAGAGGATCATCAGGACGTTGGTGAGTGTGGGGCTGGCGGGGTAAGGAAGGCCTTCTTTTTTGANNAAAAGAACATTCTTCCTTTTGCTGACCTTCCTGTTTGCCGTGAGCTACTTCACGCTCCTCGGCCTCCCCCTCGCCCGCGCCGTGGCCCCGCGCGGCATGCCCGCCCTGGCCATGGCACCGGCGCTGGGCTGGGCCGTGTGGGCCGTGCTGGCGCTGCCGGTATTGACCCTGACCGGGTTCGGCGCGCTGCAAGCCACGGTTTTCAGCCTTGGGGTGCTGGCGGTTTGGCTGCGTGCGGGGCGGTCGGGCGCAGTGTTGCCGCGATGGAGCCTGGCGGCCGCAGCGTGCGTGGCTGCGCTGCCGGCCCTGGCGATCGCTCCCAAATCGGTCGGCACGGGCATTCTGTTGGGCCCGCCGATGTTCGATCACGTGAAGATCGCGCTGGTGGATGCGATCCTGCGCAGCGGGCTGCCGGTGCCCAACCCCTTCTATGGGCCGCAGAACCCAGGGCATCTCGCCTATTACTACCTGTGGCATTTTGCCACGGCGGCGGTGGCGTGCGTGCTGCATGCGGGGGGCTGGGCGGCTGAAGCGGGGATGACGGGATTCACCGCGTTTGCCTCGGTGATGCTGATCATGGGTTTGGCGCAGGCGTGGGGGGGCGGTCGCCTGAGCGTCATGGCCGCGCCGCTGCTCTGCCTGCCCGGATCGATGCGGCCGATCCTGCGGACCATTGCCGGCGGCGCCGGCGCGGATGGTTTTATTCCGCCCAGCGCGGATCTGGGGGGATGGCTGAACCAGGCGGCATGGGTGCCGCAGCATCTGGCTTCGGCGTGCTGCGCGATGGTTTCCGCGCTGCTGATCCTGCGGATNNGGGGGTGTTTGTGCTGGCACGGATGCCGGCGGCCGCACGATGGCAATTGGTGGGATGGGCGGCCGGCGCGGCGACGGTTGCCGGCGTTCTGATCCTGCCGTTTGTGACGGCTGAGCTTGCGTCGGTGCGGGCACGGCACCTCGGCGCGGGGCTGGCGGTTCTGCCGTATCCCGTGTTCGGCAACGATGTTCCGGC
>PKZM01000022.1:0-1226 GCA_003133065.1 Acetobacteraceae bacterium | reverse complement strand
CTGGCAACGCGCGCACGCTGGGGGGCATTGTGTGCTGGGCTGCTGGTAGCATGCCTGGGGATACCGGATACGGTCCGCATGCTGCGCGACTACGCCGGCGGGCAATTGCCCGGCGATGCAGCAGGGTTCGCGCGGTCGGCGACGTTATGGGATGCCGTGCGACGGCATGCCGGGGCTTTGGATCGTGTTGCCAACAACCCGGATTTTGTGGCGGCCGCCACGCCCTGGCCGGTGAACATCTCCTGGGCCACGATTGCCGACCGGCCTTCCTGCTATGCCGGATGGGAGACGGTGCTGGCCTACGGATCGCTCAGCCGGCCTGGGCTGCTGGCGGTGAACGACCGCTTTACGCGCGTGTTCGCCGGCCAGGCGGCGCCGGGCGACGTGGCGGCGCTGGCCAGGACCGACAATTGCGCGGTGGCGGCCGTGACAGCAGGCGATGGGGCATGGCTGCGTGATCCGTTCGCCGGCAGCCGCGATTTCCGGCTGGCCGAAACGGGCGCGTGGTGGCGGATCTACGTGCGCACCACGCCGTAACACGGCGGCTTGCCGGGGTGTCCGCGACAGCCAGTCAAAAGAAGATCTTCCTGCCCCGCCCCCGCCCGCCCATCCCCCGTGGATTCGGTGTTGAAGGCCGTTATGTATGGTGTATGGTGTATACAATGGACGAGGCCGCTGGACATATCGACGTTGCGCGCGCCATCCCCGATGAGGTGGCGCGGCGCCTGGGGGAGGATATCATTTTCAACCGCCTGCCCCCGGAAACACGGCTGACCGAAGAGCAGGTGGCGGCCACCTATGGGGTGAGCCGCTCGCCGGTGCGCGAAGCCATACGGCTTTTGGAGCATGACGGGTTGGTGCGCCGCTCGGCCAGGCGGGGATTCTGGGTGGCGCCGGTTTCGCTGCCGGATTTTGACGAGATTTACACCTGCCGCATCGCCTTGGAGGCCATCGCCGCGGAATCGGCCGCGCGATCGCCCGATGCGCGCGGCGCATGCGCGATGTTCGATGAGCTGCTGGTGCGCCTGCGCGCCGCGCAGGCCGAGGGCGACACACGCGGCTTTTTCGATGCGGACGTGGAAGGCTCCGAGCTGATCTACAAGCTTGCCGCCAATGCCACCCTGCGCCGGCTTCTGGCCAGCCTGGAAAAGCAGGCCCTGCGCTACCGGTTTTTCGCCTATGCGCAGAGCCCGGACGTGATCCGGCTTTCCGTGGATGGCACGGCG
>PKZM01000002.1 GCA_003133065.1 Acetobacteraceae bacterium | reverse complement strand
GGTGCTGTCGGAGCGGGCCGGGTGGTCGAGGGGGGCGTCGGCGGATAAGAGAAGAAGGAAGATGTTCTTTTTTGAAAAAAAGAACCAAAAAACCTTTGACACTTGGCGCGCGCCGAGCCGGCAGCGTACGCAAAGGGACAAAAGTTTTTTGCTTCTTTTTTTCAAAAAAGAAGACTCTTCTTTCTTCATTTCTTTTCCAAATACGTTCTGACGACATCCGCCGGCGGCCCATTCGGCTTAGGCACAATGCCAATGATCGCCGGC
This sequence comes from Acetobacteraceae bacterium, assembly GCA_003133065.1. Classification (GTDB taxonomy): domain Bacteria; phylum Pseudomonadota; class Alphaproteobacteria; order Acetobacterales; family Acetobacteraceae; genus BOG-908. Next base: position 2,656 of record PKZM01000002.1, on the reverse strand, counting down.
CTTACCAGGCTGGTGGGTGCGCCGGGCGGGACGGAGGCTTCCAGCACGTAGCTGCCGGCGGGCATGCTGCGCAGCAGCGCGGCGCCGGTGGCCAGCGTGTGCCCTTCGGTGGTGAGCAGGCGCAACGTTACGCGATCCGGCTGGGCGCGAACGCCGGCGCCGATTCGGCCGGGGGCGCGCAGGGTGAAGGCGAAGAGGGCGGCGTCGCCGGGGGCGATGGTGACGGTTTCGCCCAGGCCTTCCGTGGCGGTGTGCAGGGGCGTGGTGGTGAGGTCGAGCGAGCCGGAGAGCGGGCCGTCCTGCGGGGAGATGATCCGGAGCGTGGCGGGGCCGGGGGGCAGATAGCGGCTGATGGCGGCGCCTGAGGGGTAGAGGGTTGGTGTTTCGTCGGCTACGGCGAGGATCACCGGGGCGGTGCTGCGCAGGCGCAGAAGGGCGGGGCCGGCGGGGGCGAGATCGAGCAGCATGGCCTCGCCGGAGAGCGGGATTTTGGCAGGGGCGCGGACTGGCAGCGCGGCAGGGGTGGGCCATGGGGTGGCGCCCTGGCCTTCCAGCCAGAGGGCGACGAGGCCGGTGCTGTGATCGAGCGTGACGCGGCCGGGGCCGGAAAGGGTGATGCGCCGGCCGCGGCGCACGCTGCCGTCATTGCCCAGGAACACTGCATGGGCGGCGCCGGCGACGACCAGGGTCTGGCCTGGTTTGGCCTGCACCTGCATGTCCACCGAGCCGCCGGCGCCGAAGAAGCGTTTTTCGGCGTGGCCGGGGCGCAGGATGAGGGGGGAGGCGAGGTCGTCTGCGGAGAGGGCGACGGGCGCGGGGGTTGAGGTGGTGTTGACGAGGAGGAGGCGGGTCCAGGAGCCGTCGATGGTGCGGCTGACGGGCGAGCGGCCGGACCAGATGGTGACGGCGTCGGGGGCGGGCCAGCCGGCGATGGCGGCGGTTCCGGGCGGCAGGTCCAAATGCAGGCGGTGCAGGCCGGGGGGCAGGGTGATTGGGGTGGCGGAGGCGGCGGGCAGGGTGGGGGTGATGGGGCCTGGGAGGGGCACCGCCGAGGTGGTGGCGAGGGGGACGGGGTGGAGGGAGAGGCGCAGCGCGTCACCGTCGGCGGCGTTCCAGGCGGTGGCTTCTTCGGTGGTGACGAGGGTGAGGGCGGATTGATCGGCGACGCCCATGCCATGCGCGCCGGACAGGCCCGGCTGTCCGGCGGCTTCCGCGATCCAGGCGGTGAGCGGGCCCGCTGTGAGCGGCGCGGTGGCGCGTGGGAGGGCGGCGCGGGCGCCGGCTTGCAGGGTGATGGTGAGCGGGGCGCCGGGGGGCAGGGGCTTGAGCGCCAGGGGTTGCGGGCCGGGGGAGACGAGCCAGAGATCGGTGGATTGCGGGGCCAGCAGACCGGCTTCGGCGGGCACGGCTTCGTGGCCGGGCCAGGCTCCGGCCAGGGTTTCGGGCGCCCCGGCGAGGGTCAGGATGGCGCGGGAGGGGAGCGAGACATGGGCGCTCATCAGGCCTGGGGCCACGCCGGGCAGGGGGGTGGGGAGGAGATGCGGGCGGCCGGGGATGCCGGTTTCGGTGAGGGTGCGGGCGGCGAGCGTGATCGGCAGGCTGCCGCCATCGACGGGCCAGGCGGAGAGGCGCCATGGCCCGGCAGTGTCGCCGGCGGGCAAAGCGAGGATGGGAGTGGTGCCCTGGGCAAGCGCGCGGCTTTGCCAGGTTTGCCCGGCAAGCTGTTCCAGGGAGAGCACGATGGCGGCGGAGGAGGCGGCACCGGCGAGGATGAGCTGGCCGGGGGCGGGTTGCGGCAAAGACAGGCGATGGATGCCGCCGCCGGACAGGGTTTCGGATGGGCCGGAAAGGGCCTGGGTGGGGAGCTCGTCAGGCAGAGAGAGAATGATTTCCGTCGCATCGGCGGGTGGTGTGGTGTTGCCGGACGCTTCGTTTTCGGGCGCGGGAGGCTCGGGCACCATCGATTGGCTGTCATCGTATCCGTCCTGGGTGCGGACGCGGCCGAAGCCGGGGCGGTCATTGATGTTGGGCGGAGTGGGGCGTTCGGCGGGGGTGGCTGCGCTTTCCAGAAGCAGCGTGTAGGCGCCGGCCGGCAGGGGGCGGGAGATGGCGATGTTCCAGTCGTTGTCGCGGGCGGCGGCGCGCTGGATGATCTGGCCGGCGGCATCGCGCAGGGTGGCGCGGATGGGGGTGGCGCCGAAGCTGGTGAGGCTAACGACGCGATCCGTGGCCAGCGCGAAGGGCAAAGTGGCGGGCAGCGGGACCGCGCGGGGGATGCCGGGCTGGAGCTGTTTGGCGGAGAGGGTGAGGGTGTAGTCCAGCCGGTCGTTGCGGCCCTGGCTGGTGGCTTCTACCTGGTAGGTGCCCTGGGGTAGATGGCCGGTGTAGGGGGTGCCGCCGACGATATGGGCAAGCTCATGCCCGTCAGGCCCGTGGAAGAGGGCCTGCATGCCGTCGGTGAGGGAAAGGGTGATGTCGGCGGGGGCGGCGAGGGTGAAGAGCCAGCTATCCGGCACGCGGGGATCGGTGCGGCCGGCGGGTTCGCGCCAGGTGAAGGATTGGGGGGAATCGAAGGGCAGGGGGTGGGGGCCGTGGCCGGTGAGTTTTGGGGGTGGTTCGAGCCGGGTGAGGCGGATGACGGCGCGGGCATCGGTTG
>PKZM01000202.1 GCA_003133065.1 Acetobacteraceae bacterium | reverse complement strand
ACTCACAAGAAGCGCAGCACCAGCACACCCCCCACCGCGGCGGCCGCCACCGCGCTGGTCACCAGCGTCAGGCGCCTCTCAATGAACACGCGCGCGCGATCGCCAAAGATCCGCAGCGGCAACGCTTCCAGCAGAAAGAAACGCCCGCCCCGGGTGATGATGCAGGCCGCCACGAAGGACCCAAGATCGAAATGGGCTGCGCCGGCCGCAATCGTCACCAGCTTGAACGGGATCGGCGTCAACCCCTTGATCAGGATCGCCCAAAACCCCCAGTGCCGGTAGAACGCCAAAAACCCGCTATAAGCGGCTTCCGCATGGTAGAACCGCACCACCGGCATCGCCACCTGGTTCAGCAATTCCGCCCCGATCCAATACCCGAACAACCCGCCCGCAACACTCGCCACGGTGCAGATCAGCGCCAGAACCCAGGCCCGCCACGGCCGCGCCAGGATCATCGGGATCAGCAGCAGATCCGGCGGCAACGGGAAAAAACTTGCCTCGGCGAAACTGACGCAGGCAAGCCAAACGGGCGCCAGCTTCGTGGTGGAGAGCCGGAGGAGATGGGCATACAGGGCGCGCATCGCCGCTAAGTGACACATGGAAAAGGAACAAAAAAGGAAGGAAGATGTTCTTTTTTGAAAAAAAGAACCAAAAAACTTTTAGCCATGGGCGTGTTTCATGTGAAGCATATCGGGAACAGAAACGCCGAGCCGCGTAATCGCGGCCACACCGCGCGCAAGATCAACCACATGCTCGTGATGCGTGAACAGGATCACCTGCGTGGTCCGGCCAAGCTCGGCCAGCAGCCCGATCGCGGCACGCGCCCGCACATCATCGAACTGGACCAGCACATCATCAGCCACAACCGGCATCACCTGGCCCCGCGCGACATACAACTCAATCGCCGCCACCCGTAACGCCAAAAACAACTGATCCCGTGTCCCCTCGCTCAAAGAACCCATCGGACACGCCCCACCATCCGGGCGCACCGCCTGCAACACCGTCCGGCCCGAACCATCCTCATCCAGCACCAGCCGCGCGTACCGGCCCCCGGTCAGCATCGCGAAATGCGCGCTCGCCGCCCGCAGCAATGGCCCCTGCTGCGCCTCCCGAAACCGCTCTATCCCCGCCCGCAACACCGTCCGCGCCACATGCACCCGCGCATATAATTCGGCCGCCTCCCGCGCCTCCGCCAACGCATCCTCGGCATCCTGCGCCTTCGCCGCGGCAAGCCCCCCCTGCTGCATCGCGTCCATCCGCGCCAGCGCGCCGCGCTTCACCTCGCTCAGCACCTCTCGCCGCCCATCCAGCGCTTCCCTCGCCTGCTTGATATCGTCCAGCCGCGCCACCGCCTCGTCCGGCCCCACCCCGACCGACTCGGCACGCAATTCCGCCTCCGTCAGTCCATCGCCCTGCGCCAGCAGCGCATGGCCCAGCGCCGCCAGCCGCCCATCCCCCACACCACGCTGCGCCGCAATCTCAATCGCTTGCGTCAGCTCCGAATCGCTCTGCACCCCCACCGCGTCCCGCAATGCGGCCAGATCCGCCTCCGCCGCGCGCAGCCGCTCGGACGCCGCCGCCATATTCCGCTCCAGCCCCGCCAGGCTGCGCGCCAAACCCTCCGCCTCCGCCTCCACAGCCCGCGCCTGCGCCACCCGCCGCGCCAGCCGGGCCGCCGCAACCGAAGCCGGCTCATCGCCGCCCGGCTCGCCCAACACATGCTGCACCTGCTCCACCGCCGCCGCCAGGCAAGCGAGGCTCGCCCGCATATCCGCCACCCGCGACTCGTCCTTGCGCCAAACCGGCGCAATCTCGGCAATCCTCGCCCACCCCTGGAGTGCCGCTTCCACCGCATCGGTTGTGGCGTCACCCGGCAAGCCCAGCCGGCCCACCGCTTGCGCCCACGCCTCCCCCCAAGCCGCCAAACCCGCCCGCGCCGCCTCTTCATCCCGCCGCAGCTCCGGCAACAGCCGGTCCTCCTTGGCCAGCGCCTGCACACGGTCCTGATAGGCCTGGCACTCCGCCTCCATCGCCGCGCACAGCTCATCGGCACGCAACAGCAGCGCGCCGAGCGTATCCGCCGTCACGCCCGGCGGCAGCACGCCAGCGAGGTCCGCCGCGGCACGCGCCCAGCTTGCCTCCACATCCGCCAGCGTCTCCCGCGCCGCCGCCGCCGCCGCGGCCAGCTCCAGCACGTCCTCGCGCGCCCGCCGCCACTCCGCCATCGCCGCCGGCGCCTGCGCCTGCACCCCGGCCGCCGCCCACAGCGCCGCCCAGCCGGCGATCGCGGCGGCCTGCGCCTGCTCCGCCTCAGTCAGCGTCGCGGCGCTGGCGGAAAGCGCCAGATCCAGCATGGCGCGGCGGGCGGTGGCGGCGAGGTATTCGGCCACGCGCTGCGCCTCGTCCGCGCGGCGATCCGCCAGCCGGTCGGCCGCATCGCGCTCCGTCTCGAAGTCGTCGGCCATGGCAGGCGTCGGCCGCTCACCGGTGCCCTCGATCGCCCGGCGGATCTCCCGCCAGGCACGATCGCGGAAGCTCCGCCGGGCTGCCACGGCCTCCGGCGTGGGCACCACCTGGCCGGCGGCGAGGCGCGCGAGATCGCGATCAACCGCCGCCGCCTCCGCGCGCAAGCCCGCCGCCACCTGCCGCAGCTGGGCCAGCGCCGCCTGCGCCGACTCCAGAACCCCAGCCGAGTCGCTGCACGCAGAGGGCAGCGGCAGCGCGCACGCCACGAGGCCGGCGAGATCGCCGGACCAGAGCGGCAGGGCTGCCAGCCCGGCGGCGCAGCGTTGGGTGGCCTGGGCCACCGCGCGCCGGGCACGATCGCGCCCGGCGTCCAGCGGGCCCAGCGATCGCACCGCATCGATAGTGCGCCGCAGACGGGCGGGCGGTACCGGGGCTTCCACCGCCCCCAGCGCAGCGCGTGCGGCATCGCGACGCAGCACGGCGGCATCGAGGGCCGCGCGCGTGCGATCGCGCGCGACCAGAAGGCCTTCGCGCTGCGTGATCAGGCGCTGCACCGCGCGCCGTGCATCGGCGGGGGGCAAGCTGTCGCGGGCTTCCTCCACGCCCAGATCCTGGCCGATAACCTCGATCGCCGCTTCGGCGCGGGCGCGGTTGTCGGCGATCTCGGCCAGCACAAGCGGCAGGTCCCCAGCGGCCTGCACCGCGACGGCACGCGGCTGGGCCAGGGCGTCGATCGCGTCCTGCACGGCGATCGCGGGGGCATCGCGCGTCAGCGCGGCGAGCAGGGCGGAGAGGCGCACATGCTCCTCGCGCGCGCGCTTCAGATCGGCCGCGGCCTCACGCGCGGCGGCGAGCCCGGCCTGATGGCGGGCGCCGGCATCCGCCGGCACCGGCGGCGCATCCGCCAGGCCCGCCAGAAGGGCACGCGTGTCGTCGATCTCGACCAGCACCGGTTTGACGCGGCGCACGCGGTGCAGCCGGCTATCCTCCTCGGCCAGCGCGCGGGCTTGCTGATGCAGCGCGGCAAGATCGGCCTCCGCGGTGGCCGCGGCGGCCTCGGCCTCGGCCCAGACGCGGGGGGCGACGGCCGCTTCGTCGGCGGCGCGCTGGGCGGCACGCCAGGCTTCCACCGCCTCGGAGAGGCGGCGGCGGCCGCGGCCGTCGCCCACCAGGGATTTGGCCCGCTCGTCCAGCGCCGCCATGGCAAGGCGGAGATTTCCCAGGCCAGTGCTGGCGAGAAAACTCTCGGCCGCCTCCCCGCCGCTGCGCAGAAGCTCCTGCCCGCCGGCACGCAAACGCGCACCATCCAGGCCGAAACTCTGCTCAAACACGTCCCGGCCGGTCGTGCCCAGGAAGGGGCGCAACTCGTCCTCCGGCACGATGTCGTCGGCATCGTTGCGCAGCGTATTGATCTTGCCCTTGCGACGGATGAAGGCGGCCTGCATGCCACCGGCCGCTTGCAGGGTGAAGCCGATGCGCAGGTTTTGCGAGGCGTGCAGGAAGTCGAACGCCGTCTGGTGGGGGAAGCCGAAAAGAGCATCGGCAATGGCGCTCAGGGCGGTGGATTTGCCGGCCTCGTTGGCACCATGCACCACGTGCAGGCCAGACTCAGCCGAGAAATCGAGCATCTGGTCGGTGAGATGGCCGTAGCGCAGCAAGGAAAGGCGCAGCAGCTTCATGCCTGCTCCGGATCCACCAGGGCATCGGCGGCCAGCGCCCAGGCTTCCACTGCCAGCGTGCGCAGGTCGGCATCGTTTCGCGGCAAAACGACATCATTGCGGGCCGGGCCGGGCAGTTTTTGGCGGAGTGCCGCCAATTCCTCCAGCAGCTTGGCAACAAGGGCGGGATCATCCAGAGACTGGGCGTAGGCGGCATGCAGTTCGTCCAGCTTGCCTGTGGTGGCGCGGGCAAGCGGCTGCGTGAGCAATCGCACGGAGTGGACCCACAAATCGGCATCGGCGGCGATGGCGGCGTTGCGGCATTCCGCGGCAAGGCGCTCGGTCTGTGAGCGCAGGGAGTCGTGCATGTCCGTGCGGCCGATAAGGGTGAGGCGGGCGAGGATGGGGCGGCCCTTCGCGGCCTCGGCGGCGCTGGCCACGTGATCGGCCAGGCGCGCCATCAGGGCAGGTTCGTCGGCGCCCGTGGCATCGATGTCGAGTGCGGCCCAGCGCAGAACGTCCACGGCGCGATGGGTGACGTTCACGATTTCCGTGTCCTCCACGGTGACGAGGGTGCAGCCTTTGGCGCCGGTCTCGTTGGGATGGCGGCCCTGAAGGTTGCCGGGGAAGACGATCCAGGGGCGGGTTGAGAGCTCCCGGCGCTTGTGGATGTGGCCGAGCGCCCAATAGCCGTAGCCCTTCAGGGCGAGGGCAGCAGGGCTGCACGGGGCGTAGGGTTCGTGTTCGCCGGGATCCTCGGCGGAGGTGTGCAGAACGCCAATGTTGAGATGGCCCGGGGTGGCGGCGGGGTAGCCGGCGGACAGATCCTCGGGCACCGCCCGGTTAGGGAAGGAATGGCCGTGCAGGGCAACCCGCAGATCGGGCAGGGTGAAGGTTTCGCAGGTGCGGGAGGAGAATTCGCGCACATTGGCGGGCAGGCGCAGCTTGCTGGTGATGATGGAGCGCGCATCGTGATTGCCGCGCAGCAGATAGCAGGGCCGGTTGAGGCGGCGCATCTGCTCGGCGAAGAACAGGCCGGTGGAGAAATCCTTCCAGTCCCCATCATAAAGATCGCCGGCGATGACCACGAATGCGACATCCTCGGCCAGGGCGAGATCGATCATGGCTGCAAAGGCGCGGCGGGTGCAGTGGTGCGTAATCCCGGGTGGAAGATCGGCGCGGGCGCGCAAGCCGGTGAGGGGCGAATCGAGGTGGATGTCGGCGGCGTGGAGGAACTTCATGGGGCGTAAGGAAGGCCTTCTTTTTTGAAAAAAAGAAGCAAAAAACTTTTGACACGTGGTGCGCGCCTCCCCGGCAGCGTACGCGAACGGACAAAAGTTTTTTGGTTCTTTTTTTCAAAAAAGAACATTCTTCCTTCTCCCGCGTTGGGCCTTCGCGAACTCTGCTGACAGCCTCAAGCAGGAGTCACAGAGTGTTACGCGGCCACCGCCTTGTGCCGCGTGGCCATGGTGACCAGTTCAGTATCAGTCGGCGCGGTATCGCAGATCGCGCCTGTTGAGGAGTTTGATGATGATGAACTCTACGCGTTTGGCCGGCCGTATGCTGGCATCGGCTCTGCTGGTCAGCGTTGCCGCATCGCCGGCGCTGGCGGCCGGCCATGGCGGCGGCGGGCATGGCGGATTTGGCGGCCATGCCGGCTTTGCCGGCGGGCGTGGCGGCTATGGGTTCCGCGGCGGCTACGGCTATCGCGGCGGGTTCTATCCCGGTTTCGTAGGCGCGGGCTACGGCGCGTGCGGCTATCCGGGATATCGGTATGCCTATGGGTATTGCGGGTATGGTGTGCCCTATGGCTACGCCGTGCCGTACGCCTATCCCCCGCTGCCGCCTTACACCACGCCGCCGGCCTATGGCGCGCCCTACTGATCGGCGCCATCGCTCCCATATCGTCAGCATACGATCGTGCGTCATCGGCTTATGCCGGCGGCGCGCGAGGCGTATCGCGTCAAAAACGTTTTACACACATCTGTGACCCGGAAATATCTTGCACACACGTACTATTTGGCCTTAAGAAAATGTTCAGGTTTTAAGACGGTCGCAGACAGAATTTGAGACGGACGGGTGCACTTTGTGCCGCCTATGTCCGTCTGATGAGTGAGAGGGTGAGATGCGCTTTGGGTTTCGGTCGCCGCTCGTGTTGCAACGGTCGCTGGGGTTGCTGCGGGATTCCCGTGCGGTGACATCGCTGGAATACGGCATTCTTGCCGGGGTGCTGGGGTTGGTGCTGATCAGCATGTTCCACAATCTCGGCTCGAAGCTGAGCACGCTGTTTACCAATATCGGCAACTCGATTTAGGGCATCTCGCCCTGGGGCGGCTGTTCAGCCGAACTGGCCATCATAGCCGAGCAGGGCGTTCAGCAGCACCTGGGCGCCCGCGGCGCAATCCTGCGGCGTGGCCGATTCCGCCTCGTTATGCGAGACGCCGTTGAGACAGGGCACGAAGATCATCGTGGCCGGAACGATTCGTGCGATATAGGCGGCATCGTGGCCGGCGCCGGAGGTGATATCGCGGGCCGGCAGTCCCGCCTGGGTGGCGCCCTGGCGCACGCACGCGATCATGGCCGGGGAGAAGAGCACCGGCGGTGAATGCCAAGCGCGGTGCTGATCGATATCCAGGTTCATGGCTGTGGCGATGTCCGATAGCGCGCTCTGGCACGCCTGTTCCATCTGCGTGAGTATGGTGGCGTCCGGGTGGCGCAGATCAATGGTGAAGAAGACTTCGCCGGGGACGACATTGCGGCTGTTGGGCCGGTTTTCCAGCAGGCCGACGCTGGCGACGCCGGGGACGTGGGCGAGGCCCACGGTGTTGATCGCTTCGATCATGCGGGCGGCGCCGAGCAGGGCGTTGCGGCGCAGGTGCATGGGGGTGGCGCCGGTATGGGCTTCCTGGCCGTTCACCGTGACCTCGAACCAGCTGATACCCTGGACGCCGGTGACGACTCCGATGGTTTTGTTGTCCGCTTCGAGGATAGGGCCTTGTTCGATGTGCAATTCGAACAGGGCCTGGAATCGCTGGGTGGCGACGGGTTCGGGGCCGACATAGCCGATGGTGGAGAGGGCGGATTGCAGGGTTGTTCCCTCCCGGTCGGCGGCTGCGTGAGCGGCCTCTTCAGTGAAGATGCCCGCATAGGCGCCTGAGCCGAGCATGGCGGGGGCGAAGCGTGCGCCTTCCTCGTTGGTCCAGTTGACGATCATGACGGGGGCGTTGGTTTCGTATCCCATGTCGATCAGGGTGCGCAGCGCTTCCAGCGCTGCGAGCACGCCGAGTACGCCATCGAATTTGCCGCCGGTGGGTTGGGTATCGAGGTGTGACCCGAGTGCGATGGGCAGCAGGTCGGTTCGCCGCCCGGGGCGGGTTGCGAACATATTGCCGCAGGTATCGATCTGGACGGTGCAGCCGAGGGCTTCGCAGGCATTTTTGAACCAGTCTCGGACTTGGCGGTCTTCCTCGGAGGCTGCGAGGCGGCGGATGCCGCCTTTTGCCGTGGCGCCGTATTGGGCGGTTTGCATCAGGGTGTCCCACAGGCGTGTGGGGTTGATGACGAGGTTGGGGGCGGCAGCCATCGGCGGTATCTCGGCAGGAGGGGACGCTGCCGGGTTTATGCCAGATATGGCGCGGGGAACAGGGACGAGTGGTATTGCAGGCAACGGCATAAAAGTCTTTTGCTTCTTTTCTTCAGAAAAGAAGGGTCTTTCTACCTCTTATGGGCCCGCCTGC
>PKZM01000009.1 GCA_003133065.1 Acetobacteraceae bacterium | reverse complement strand
TTAGCGCAACCCTGAAGCCCTCGTACAGCCCGGGGCCAGCTATGGCCCCCGGAGACCCCGTGACCGTGCTCGGCAAAAACGTAGTTGGATTGAACAAGGCAATGGACTGCTGCCCGGTGTCGAACGATCCGGCGTCGTCGGCCGCGCTAGTGTACTGGAAACTGGTGCCTATCCCACCATTCGCCGGGCTAGTGTTCGTCGCGCTCAAGGATATTGCCCCTTGGCCCTGCGCCAATGCGGCGCTGCTGGTGACCGTCAGAAAGCCATTGAGATTAACCGTGCCGGCAAGCCGACCAATAGAGATCGGATTTGCAAGATAGTTGGCGTTGTCATCATAGGTATAAACATTGAGGTTGTCCGCTGTATCGGTTACAAGGCTCAACCGCGTGCCATCCGGCGCCTTCCACACCAGTCCGCGGACTGAATTCGCTGGACCAATGATGTTGACGGTAGGGTCGAGCGTCGTGCTGCCGAAGGTCGTTCCAATATTGCTGTCGAGACCTGCAACGCCATTGGGCTGGCCGACGCTCGATTCGGGTACATACGGCTGAGCGAGGGCAGCGGGCGCGGTTGCCAATGCACCGAGTGCCATGAGTAGCCCGAATTGCTTAGGCGATCTTTCAAGAGTGTTCCATGCGGTCATCGTAAGCGCTCCGTTCTAAAGCCTGGATACGAATGTGGCTCGTGACCAACTGAAATCGGTAGCAACGTGATGAAAAGACGATGAATGTTGCGCAGTGGATTATTGCCCGCCACGTCGCGATTCCAACTGGATATCCGGCACGGCACGTGAGAACAGATTTGCGAAACCGTGTGCTAGGCGTAGAGGTAATATCCCGCCAGCAGCGGTCTCGAAACACCCTGAACGCTTTACCAGCCCTATGCGCGACGACGCGAAGCGGCAGATAATACTCAGGCGGGAAAGCGGAGGCTCGGCACGTTGCGGCGCTTCTTGATGATCACGGCGCCCTTATAGACGTGCATCCAGTCGACAACAGCGGGGCGGCCGGTTTTGCTCAGCGCATTTATGTCGTCCATGCCTACTTCATCCACCAACTGCTTGATGAAGCCGGCTAGCCCCGAGGCGTGGGACGGGAATTTTCCGTCCTGCTCGGTCAGGTGCAACTTCGTGTCGAAAGCTTCGCCCTCGGCGAAGTCCGGCTTGTAGCCGACTCCCCAATCCTCGACGATGTAAAGCCCCCCGATCTTCAGGAGCGGAAACAGCGTAAGAAACGATTGCAGACTGAGGCTGCCGACATGAGAACAATCGTCGATGATGATGTCCCAGCCGCGCGGTGCATAGTCGGACGATAGCCCGGTCAGGAAGGCCTCGTCGGCCTGGCTGCCCATTTTCGAAACGATGCGGCTGGAGGAGAAGGTTTTCAGAACAGGGCGGCCATTTTTGTAGATGGGCTTCCAGTCCTGGTCGATCTCAACGATGTCCTTGATGTCGATCCCGACGACGGTGGCGCGCGGAAAATACTCCGCCCAGAGTTCCAGGGAGCCGCCCCGGTTCACCCCGAGTTCCAGCAACGCGGTGGTACTGGCGGTCAGCGGCGCGAGGTAGGATTCGTACACGGAGAGATAATAGGGCGGCTTGAGCGCCTGATGCTTCACGCTGATCTCGGCAAGGCTCATGTCGCAGGTTCTCCGTGGTGAAAGCCGTCAGGTTGTTGGCGCTGCGAGGATCATCGCGGATCGATGGCATGCGCGAGCACGCAAGCACGCGCATCGTCCTCGTTGAAATCACGCCGGCGTGTGAACACGGAAAGGTTATCAGCGACCTCCGCCTCATCGGCGAAGGCGCGAACCGCCTGGTATTCCGGACGCACCGCAAAATCGTGGATCATGACCCGTGTGTTCGGCGGGCACCGCAGGAGCGTGGTCAGGAAACATGCAACGCGAAACCGGCCATCCACCAGAACGAGGTCGATTTCGGCGGCATCGAGTTCCTGCCATACCATAGTGTAATAATTGTCCCATTTATCCCGGGACTCCAGCCCCACCGGGTAGCCAAATTTCCCGGTTTCGCCGATATCTACATGGATCATATGAAGGCGCGGCCGGCACACGCCCTGCTTTATCCGCGCCACCACCCGATCAGCCCAGGCGATATCGGATTCTACGCTCGTGATTGAGTGCGACACGAGCGTTGCCGCGAGCACCGTGCTCCCGCCCGAGCCAAACTCCAGATAGTTCGTAGAGGCACTGAGCCGCCGCGTCAGAAGCGCGATTTCGGCCGGCGTCATTGCTGGAGTCATTTCGCCTCTCACAGAGCCAACCAGACGGCACCACGCCCCGGTGNNCCCCCCAGGGCGGACGCTTGACCCCTCGGCCCCTTTGGGTCATTCGCTCTTACGGGGTTCGTGACCGCGCCCAGGCGGGTATGGCCCCACCTGCCTCATCCGCTTCCTCCCTCGCTTTACGGAATAATCTGACATGCGCGACAAGGGTGATTTTCTGTTTACGTCCGAATCCGTCTCCGAGGGACATCCGGACAAGGTGGCGGACCGGATCAGCGATACCGTGCTGGATGCGTTTCTGACCGCGGACCCGCTGGCGCGGGTGGCGTGCGAGACGCTGGTGACGACGAACCGGATTGTGCTGGCGGGCGAAACGCGCGGGCCGGGATCGGTGACGGCGGAGTATCTGATGCACCTGGCGCGGATGGCGGTGAAGGATATCGGCTACGACCAGGAGGGGTTTTCCTGGAAGCACGCGCATGTGGAATGCCACCTGCACGCGCAATCCAGCGACATCGCGGTGGGGGTGGATAGCGCGGGCAACAAGGACGAGGGCGCGGGCGACCAGGGCATCATGTTCGGGTATGCCACCACCGAGACGCCGAGCCTGATGCCGGCGCCGATCCATTACGCGCATCTGATTTTGCGCACGATCAATGAGCGCCGGCATGCGGGGGACGCCAGCGTGGCGGGGCTGCTGCCGGATGCAAAGAGCCAGGTGACCCTGCGCTATGTGGACGGCAAGCCGGTGGGGGCCACCAGCATCGTGCTGTCCACGCAGCATGAGGCGGGGATGGACCAGGTGGATATTCAGCGGGCGCTAAGGCCGCTGATCGAGGGGGTTCTGCCGGAAGGGTGGATGTGCCCGGACAGGGAGCTGTATATCAACCCGACGGGCGTGTTCGTGATCGGCGGGCCGGATGGGGATTGCGGGCTGACGGGGCGGAAGATCATCGTGGATACGTATGGCGGGGCGGCGCCGCATGGGGGCGGCGCGTTCTCCGGCAAGGACCCCACGAAGGTGGACCGCAGTGCGGCATATGCGGCGCGGTACCTGGCAAAGAACGTGGTGGCGGCGGGGCTGGCGGAACGCTGCACGATCCAGATCAGCTACGCCATCGGGGTGGCCTATCCGCTTTCGGTTTACGTGGAACTGCATGGCACGGGGCAGGACGTGGAGGAAGCCAAGCTGGAGAAAACGTTACGGGAGCTGATGAACCTCTCCCCGCGCGGCATCCGCGAACACCTGAAGCTGAACGCGCCGATCTACGTGCCGACGAGCGCGTACGGGCATTTCGGACGCACGCCGGAGGACGGCTTCTTCACCTGGGAAAAGACCGATCTGGTGGGGGATCTGAAGGCGGCGTTCGGGCGGTAGGGGCGCGGCCTGCCCCCCCCCCGGCACCAGAAAAAGAAAGGTTAACCACAACGGCGCCAAGGCACGAAGACATGCACGAAGAAGGGCGTGCCGAGCCTGAGAGAGTGGCAAGTATAATTGTTGATTCCGGCCTTAAGGTGCACCGCGCGCTGGGGCCAGGATTGTTGGAGTCGGCCTACGAACATTGCCTGGCCCGTGAACTGACCATTCGCGGGCTTTCGGTCGAGCGCCAGGTGGCGCTGCCGCTGGTGTACGAAGGCGAGACGCTCGATGCCGGGTATCGGATCGATCTTATGGTTGAGCGCGCGATCGTTGTGGAGGTGAAGGCGGTCGACTCTCTCGCGCCGGTGCATCGGGCGCAGCTTCTTACCTACCTGAAGCTATCGGGGTGCCGGATCGGTTTTCTGATGAATTTCCATACTGCGCTCTTCAGGAATGGCCTTGAACGCCTCGTCCTCTAAGCCCTTCTTCGTGATAACCTTCGTGCCTTCGTGTCTTCGTGGTTAAACTTTCTGGCGTGCCGGGATCGTTGCATATATTTATCGCCACGCCCGCTCTCTGGCCGCAGCCGCCCAAGCAGGCCTAAGAGCACCTTTCAAAACCTGCCCTGGCGGCCATCTGGCGCCGGTCTTTTGCGCTCCGGTGCTCACGGCCCCCAAACGGCCGCTCCGCGCCGGTGCTCAAAAACGAACGCCATCTGACTCGCCATGCCA
>PKZM01000046.1 GCA_003133065.1 Acetobacteraceae bacterium | reverse complement strand
CCCGCGCAGCGGCCGTGTCATGACGTAATCGCCTTCGGAGCCGTATTTGCCGCGCACGTCCTGGATGACGCGGATGTAGTTGTCGTGGGCGACGAGATCGTCGGCGACATCCTGGCTATCCATCACCGCGTCGATATGGGCGCTGGTGATTTTGCCGAAGCGGGAATCGGCGCCGTAGGGGGTGCGGGTGAGCAGGATGGGTGCGCGGTGGGCGGTGCGGGGGATGAGGATGACGGTGTGGAGATGCACGCCGTCGCGCATCGGGATCATCGCCTCGCGGCGGATATAGTCGAAATTTTCCGTCGTCTGCGCGAAGCTTTTGGGCATTTCGCTATCGAGATGGGGCGCCGGCGCCGCCGCCGTGAGTGCCAGCGCGGTAAGGGCTTTGAGCAGTCGTCCTGGTGTGGGCATCTGATTACCTTGGCGACACGCCATCGTTAAAAGTTTTTTGCTTCTTTTTTTCAAGAAAGAAGACTCTTTCTTTTTAGTCTATCTCAAAGATACCCTCGACCTCCACCGGCGCATCGAACGGCAGCGACGGCACCCCGATGGTGGATCGCGCATGCCGGCCCGCATCGCCGAAGATCTCCACGGCGAGTTCGGAGGCGCCGTTCATGATAGTGGCGTGCTGGGTGAAATCCGGCGTGCAGGCGATGAAGCCGCCCAGGCGCACCACACGGGCGACGCGGTCCAGATCGCCATCGCAGGCGGCGTTGAGGTGGGCGAGCACGTTGAGGAAGCATTGGCGGGCGGCGGCGGTGCCGTCGGCTGGGGAGACGGTGCCGCCGAGTTTGCCGGACCAGGCGAGCTTGCCGGTGATCATGGGCAATTGGCCGGAGATGACGACCAGGTTGCCGGTGATCACGTACGGGACGTAGCTGGCGACGGGGGGCTGGAGTGCGGGCAGGGTGATGCCGAGGGCTTGGAGCCGTGTGGCGATGCGTCCGTCCATGGTTNNAAAGAAGCAAAAAACTTTTGGGGGGCTGTCGCGGACTAGCCGGCATTCAGGAGCGCCCAGACGACGGAGGGGCGGAGGGGGGTTTGGTGCACGCGGGCGCCGGTGTGGGCGATGGCATCCTCCACGGCGTTGGCGATGGCACCATGCGATCCGATAGCGCCGCCTTCGCCGACGCCCTTGACACCCAGGGGATTCAAATCCGAGGGCGAGATGAGGTGGCTGATTTCCACGTTCGGCATATCCAGGGTGCCGGGCAGGCGATAGCTGAACAGGTCGGTCGTCAGCAAATCGCCGTCGGAATCATAGGCAAGTTCCTCGAACAGGGCGCCGCCGAGGCCTTGGGCGATGCCGCCGACCACCTGGCCTTCCACGAGCATCGGGTTGATCATTTTGCCGCAGTCGTTCACCACGATGTAGCGGTTCACCTTAACGCCGCCGGTGGCGGGATCCACCTCCACTTCCGCCAGATGCGCGGCGTAGGAGAACGGCACCGCGTGGGTTTCGAAATAATGCCGTATCTCCAGCCCCGGCTCCATGCCCTCGGGCCGTGATCCGCCGGGCCGCGCGGCCTGGGCCAGGTTGGCCAGGCTGCAGGATTTGCCCGGCATACCCACGATGCGGGCGTCGCCATCCTGCCACTCGATATCGTCCGGGCTGCACTCGAACAGATGCGCGGCCATCTGGGCGGCTTTCGCGCGTACCCGCTTGGCGGCCATCATGGCGGCCGATCCCGCCATTACCGCGTTGCGGCTGGCATAGGTGCCGGTGCCGAACGGAATGCGCGCCGTATCGGCGAAACTGACGCGCACCTTCTCCATGGGCACATCCAACTGGTCGGCCACCACCTGCGCGAGCGAGGTGGCCGTGCCCTGCCCACCCGGTGCGGCGCCGCTCACCACGGTGACGTTGCCCTGGCCGTCCACGCGCACTTCGGCGCTCTCGTGCGGCCCCACCGCGGCCAACTGCGTGTACATGCATATCCCCAGGCCCGGCATGCGCCCTTCACTGCGGGCCTGCGCCTGGCGGGCGCGAAAGCCATCGTAATCCACCAGCAGTAAGGCCTGCCGGAGGGCGGCCGGAAAATTGCCGGAATCCAGCACCACCGTGGCTTCAACGGAGGTGAGGCCGGTGGCGTAGGGCATCGCCTCCGGCGGGATCAGATTCTTCAGCCGGAACGCGGCCGGATCCATGCCGATCTGCCGGGCCGCGACATCCAACAGGCGTTCGCGCGCGAAGGTGGCTTCCGGCGCGCCGGCGCCGCGGTATGGCGAGCATACGCTCTTGTTGGTCAGCGCGCAGATCACCTCGGCCGAATAGTTGGGGATGTCATAGGGGCCGGTCAGGCCGGTGGCGGCCAGCGAGGGATTCACCATGGCCAGCGTGCGCAGATAGGCGCCATGGTCGCTGATGATCGTGACGCGCAGGCCGAGGATCGATCCATCGCGCCGCAACCCCAGTTCCATGTCGAAAGTCATTTCGCGCGAATGGGCAATGCCCAGCAAATGTTCGCGCCGGTCCTCGATCCATTTCACCGGCCGGCCCAGGCGGGTCGCGGCCAGCGGGATCAGCACATCCTCGGGGTAGATCTCCGCCTTCACGCCGAAGCCGCCGCCGACATCGGGCTGTATCACGCGCACGCGCCGCTCCTCCAGGCCCAGCATCGCCGCGGTGATCCCGCGTGCCGTGTGCGGCCATTGGCCGGAAACCCAGATCGTCAGTTCCCCGCTCACCGCATCGGGCGTTGCCAGGATGCCGCGCGTTTCCAGCGGCACGGCGGTGTAGCGCTGCATCTTGAAGCGTTCGGTGATCACGATGTCGGCGGCCGCGATCGCGCCGGCGGCATCGCCCGTCGCCTGTGTCCAGCGCGCGCAGATATTGCCGGGTGCGCTGTCATGCAGACATGGCGCGTCCGGGTGCAGTGCCGCTTGCGCATCCACGACCGCGGGCAGCACGGTGTACTCAACGCGGGCGAGCTCCAGCGCGTCTTCCGCCTCGGCGCGGCTATTTGCCACCACGATGGCCACGGGTTCGCCCACGTAACGTGCCCGCTGCCCTGCCAGCGGGTATTGCGGGCATTGCAGCATCGATTCCACCCCGACCAGAACGGGGATGGCGGGCGGGTTTTCGGGCCAGATATCGGCCAGGCAGAACGCGTCCACCACGCCTGGCGCGGCGCGCGTGGCGGAGAGGTCGATGGCCTTGATCGCGGCGTGGCCGTGCGGGCTGCGCAGGATGGCGGCGTGCAACAGGCCGGGCAGCTTCAGGTCATCGACGAAGTTGGCCTCGCCGCGCAGCAACTGCGGATCTTCCCTGCGCCTGATCCGCGCGCCCATCATGGAGGAACCCATCTCAGCGCTCCCACATCAGGTCGGCGGCCATCACGGCCTTGATGATGTTCTGGTAGCCGGTGCAGCGGCACACATTGCCGGCCAGCGCGCGGCGCACCTCATCCTCGGTAGGGCCGTGCGTGGACAACAGGAATTCGTAGACCGTCATCAGGAAGCCGGGGGTGCAGAAGCCGCATTGCAGACCGTGCTCCTGCCAGAACGCGGCCTGGATCGGATGCAGTTTATCCCCGTCGGCGAGCCCCTCCACCGTGGATACCGTGCAACCATCAGCCTGCGCCGCCAGCACCAGGCAGGATGGCACGGAGCGCCCGTCCAGCAGAACCGTGCAGGCGCCGCACACGCCCTGTTCGCAGCCCAGATGCGTGCCGGTCAGGCCCAGATCCTCGCGCAGGAACTCGGCCAGTGAGCGGCGCCCCGGCACGGCTGCGCACAGTTGGCGCCCGTTGACTGTCATGCTGATGGAAGCTTCTGTGTTCATCACCACCCCCGGGTTCAGTGTGTCTGCGCGGCAAGGCGTCCGGCGGCGTCTTTCAACGTTTGCAATGTCAGCGTGCGCGCAAGATGGCGCCGGTAGGCGGCTGGGCCCAGCAGATCGCTGGCCGGATCGGTGGCGGCCGCCACCGCGTCCGCAGCCTGCTGCAAGGCCGCTTCATCCGGGGTGCGGCCCAGGAGCCAGGGCGCCGCGATCGGCCCGGCGTTGAAGGGCCCGGCGGCCACGCCCATCAGGCCCAGGCCGAGCCGCCGCACCAGGCCGGTTTCATCCAGGGCGAGCATGGCGGCGACACCGACAATGGCGTAGCCGCTGCCATTGTTGTTGAATTCGCGGAAGGCGCTGGCCGTGCGGCCGGGCCAGGCGGGGAATTCCACGGCCAGCAGCAACTCGTCCCGCGCCATGCAGGTGGTCATGCCAGCGCGGAAGAAGGCATCCGCGTCCACGATGCGCGCGCCGGCGGGGCCGCTGATATGCAGGCGCGCGCCGGCGGCCANNATCGTTCCCTGGTTGCGAATGCGTGCGTAGCCCACATGCTTGATGGCCGCGTGCAGCAACGGGCATTGGGTCTGCACGATGCTGGAATGTTCGACGCTGCGCTGGCGTGTCGTGGCGCCGATCATCAGGCCGCCGTCATGTGGCCGGATATGGTTCAGGTCCTCGATGCGGCTGATATCGATGACAAGGCGCGGTCGTATCTTCCGGCTATTGAGCATCTGAACCAGGCTCAGCCCGCCGGCGATGAGCTTTGTGTCCTCACCGCACGCCGCCAGCGCCTGGTGTGCCGCGCTGACGCTGTTGACGCGGAGATAGGCGAACGGGGCGGGTCGCATGGCTTACCCTCGGTCTGTATTCCGTATGCAATACAGAGCGGCAGCAATTTTTATGCCATGAAATCAAGCAAGATGTTCTTTTTTGAAAAAAAGAACCAAAAAACTTTTACTCCTTTGCGCGCGCTTCCGGCGAGGCACGCACCAAAAGGCAAAAGTTTTTTGCTTCTTTTTTTCAAAAAAGAAGACCTTCCTTACGCTGCTTTCCGCTGCGCATCGCTCGCCAGCGCCAAGGCCGTTCCGGCGCCGCGCAGTTGCTGGATGCAGGTCTCGATGGTCGCGAGCAGTGCCGGCGTGTGCGAAACGATATCCGGCGGCAGAAGGCTAGCCTCGCCTTGCAGGGCCGCTTCTGCCATGGTTTCCGTGGTCGTTCGCAAATATTCCGCTTGCCGTGCCATGAGGTTGAGCTGGGAGAGCGTTACCCCCTTATCGGCCGGCTGGCCGGTTTCGGGCGCTTGGCCGTGCCCGGCGGCGGCGGCGACGGCGGATGCTGCCTGGGTGACGCGTGCGAGCGCGGCGTCTTGCGCCTGCACGCTGGACTCCAGTTGCGCCGCCACGGCCTGCACGTGGAGAATCGCATTTTGCAGGCCGGCAGAGCCATCGTCTCGGGCGCGCAGGGCGGCTTGCGTGTCGGACCGGTTTGCCGCCATGCGGCCGGATGCCGCATCTTCCGCTTGCGAAGCGGCCAGTTCCAGCCGTGCGGCGACCCGATCGCCGCACTCCAGGATCGTGGCGATACGGCCGGTCTGCACGCCCAGAAACCGCTCGAAATCACGGGCGGCCCGTTCAGCCGAAGCCGCGGATGCCGCACCTTCGGCCAGAAGCTGCGCGAGATGTGCGGCACCTTCCTGCGTGGCGGCGCCCGCGATTCCGGCCGCCGTCGATAAGGCGGCTTCTGCCGCTGCCATGCAGGCCACGGCGCGCTGCGCCTCATCGCGCATGGATGCCGCATCCTCGGCAGCGGCGCCGGCAAAACGTCTGTCCTGCGGTGGCGAATCCTCCAGGCGCCGCAAGGCTGCCACCAGCTGGTCGATCGTTCGCGCCATGCCAGCTTGGAGCGCCGTTGCCGTGCCGGCAGCGTTTGCTTGCTCCATGCGCTCCGCGGCCGCACCCAGGAGGGCGGCATCCTCGCGCAGGTCGGCCGATGCGGCGGCCAGCGCGGACGCCTCGGCCGGCAGCACGGCGATGGAGGCATCGGCCCGGGCGGACAGTGCCGCCAGAACGGAGGCGAAGCTGTCCGCCTGGCTGGCCTGGGCGGCGAGCGCGTCGGTCGCCGTGCGGGCCTGGGCCAGGCCGGCGGCGTGCAGCGCCGTTTCCATGCGGGCTGTCGTTTCGACCAGTTTTTCCGCCACGCAAGGCAGCTGCGCGCGGCCGTCTTCCTGCGCCGCGGCGACAGCGTCCTGAAGGCGCCTGGCGATGTCCGCCAGCGATTCTACCTGCGCCGGGAGCAAGGCGGCCGCGCCCAGACCCTCGCTCAACCGCGCGGTTGCTGCCGCCAACTCCGCGGTTGCGGCCTGTGCCGCGACGCTGGCCTTCGCGACAGCTTCCTCCCCGGCTTTCAGGCTGTTGGCCATCTCCAGGACCTGCCTGTCCTGGACCTGCGATGCAACCACCAGCGCCGCTGTCTGCTCCCTGCCGGATTGCAGCACCGATGCGGTGGCGTCGTGCAAAGCCTGCTGGGCCGCAGGCACACAAGCGGTCGTCTCCGCGATGGAGGCGGCAGCTTCGGCCAGTTTTTCGGCGGCAGCTGCGATGGCCGCTTCACCACGCGTTTGGATCGCCTGAACCGCTTCGATCAGCCGATCCGGTGACATGTGGTCCATGTGGCTGTCCATCCGGGCGCCCAGTGCCGTGACGGCGTCCAGGACAGGCCGGCTGGCGCCCAGCGCATCCGCGTCGCCGCGGCGCTGGGCTGCCTCGTCGGCCGCGCGCACGCAGGCGGCGATCAGATCGGGCACTCTCTCCTCGGTGCGCAAGGCGAGCGAGGCGAGCTCGCCCACGACGCGGGCGCTGCTACGATCGGCCTGGGCCAGACCATCCGCGGTTTTCTGCAACGCGATCTGGGTTGCCGGCAGCGATGTGGCCATCTCCGCGAGGGCTGCCGTGCTGTCGGTGATCGTGGCGGTGATCGTGGCGGTGATCGTGCCGGCGATCGTGGCGATGATGGCATCGAGCCGTGCGTCGCCGGCGGCCTCACCCTGTGCCAGAGCGTCCGCCAGGCGATCCGGGAGGGCGGCCAGCCAGTGTTCGATCTGCCCGGTGGCGCCGGCCGCGTCCCGCAGCCGCGCTTCCGCCGACGCGATGCTGCCGCGCAGCCTGGCTTCGGCATCCTGCGCGGCGCTGCCCAGGGTGGTGACCGCCAGACTGGCCGCATGCACGGCGTCCGCGGCCTCGCCGCGTGCCGCGCTGACCGCCTGATGTATGCCGCCGGCCGCTTCGTCGAGGCTGCGCCTGATCTCGGTGACGAGATCGCCCGTGCCGCCGGCATCCGGCTGCGGCGGCAGGCTGGTGAGGGCCATCAGGCAGGCTACCAGCGCCGCTGCCACGGTGGCGGCACAGCCGATCAGGCCGGGCAGCAACCAGGGCGGTGCGCGCGAGGGCATGGACAGCGGGGCGGCGCGTCGGGCTTCCTCCAGCCCGGCGACGGCGGCATCGATCCGGCTGGCGAGCGCGCTCATCAGCAGGGCAGGGGGCATGTCGCCCTGAAGCTGCGAGTCGGCCTGGAGAATGGCATCCACCTGCGCCCGGGCTTCTGCCAGAGCTTGCGGGTCGCCCTCGCGGGCCAGCGTGGTCCGCAGGCCGCGCAGCAGCTCCATCTCCGTCGACCTGTTCGGCTGCGTCAGGGCGGCGAAAATCTGCTTGGCACCCACGGTGGACGCCGCTTGTCCGCGCGTTTGCTCCGCCGCGGTCTGCGCGCACAGGGCCGCCCCCGCACCGCTGAGGAGCAGCAACAGCGCAAGCGGCCGCACCGCACGGCGGGCGATGCCGTGATACCACCGGGTTGGACGGCCGGTTGCCGGGCGTAAGCCGGGTGACGGGCTCACATCAGCCGCCCCAGCGGACCCAGATCGAGGTTGAGGGAGAGCGGGTCGATCTCAAGCCGCGCGCAGAGCGATAAAACGGCGGCGCGCGAGGCCAGCAAGGCGCGTCCCACGGCCTCGGTCTGCGCATCGGTGATGGTGCCCGCCTCCATCCGGCGTACCGCCTGCGCCTCCATCACGCGGCGCAGAAACTCGACCAGCGTGAGCACCAGCCGCCCGAGATCCCGTTCCATGTCGGCCGGATCGATGTCCACCCGCGCCAGCGGTGGCGTGGGCGCGACGCCGGCAGGCGCCGCGTACGGGTCGGTGATCATGGCAGGGGCGCCAGCAGGCGGGCGGCGCTGTCGACCGAGGCGACAAGCGCGCGCAAGCCGATATGAACCAGGTCCACGCCCGCGACGGACAGCACGATCTGGCCATCGAGCACGACGCCCGTATCGAGCAGCCGGTCGAGGACATCGGCCAGCGAGTCCGGGCGGGTTTTGGCCCATGGCAGGGTCTGGTTCGCCGCGGCTTCATGCATGGGCCTGCTCCGCCCAGGCGGCGCGGGCAAATGCGTAAGGCGGCCAGGGGCCGGTGAGCCGCAGCGCCAGGCCCGTGCCGGCCACGAGCGCGGCAGCGGCGGCATCGATGCGTGCCGCAACCTGGCTGTCCCGCGGCGCCAGCACGCTCCAGGCCGCGCCCTGCCGTGTGGCCTCCTGCCGCACCTGCCCGTGTGCCGCCCGCAAATGTTCCAGTACACGCGCGCCGACCGCCGCCCCATGGGCTTCACGCGCGGCATCGATGGCTTTGGCCAGGCGGCGTTCCAGCAGGAAGCCGGTGCCCGGCGGCGCGGCCTCGGCGGCAGCTGCAAGGCGCAGCAGCTCCGGATCATGCGCCTTCAGCCACGCGGCATGGGCGGATGGATCCTCGCTGAGGGTCAATGCCCATTCCTGCTGGTCCGACAGGAGGTCGAGCGCGTGCTGCATGCGCTGTGCATTGCCCGCCAGCCAGTGGCGCACAGCGGTATCCGAGGTGAACAGCGTGCCGAAACCGAGCGGCAGGCACGGGCCGGCGGACGCCACAAGCTGCACCACGTCATGATGCGCTTGCGCGCAGGCCGCCACCCAGCCGGGGTCGGCGGCGCGGCAGGCCGCCTGGTCTGCCGCGAAGGCGGCGCGCGGCACCAGGCTGACCAGCGCGGCCAGGGCGCCTTGCCGGATCGTGCCGAGCGTGGAGCCGGCCAGCACACAAGGCGCGTTTGGCACGGTCTGGCTGTGCGCGGGCAGCACGGCATAGACATACCAGGCCTGGTCCGGTGAAGCGGTCATCACAGTGCCTCCGCTACGGTGGCCGGCACCATCAGCCGGATGGTGCCGCGGCGTTGCAGGGCCGCCAGGGACCAGGGTTTTTCAGGGGTTTCGGGCGGCAGCAGGCCGCGCAACAGGCGGAACGCGGCACCGGCCTCGGTGATCGGGCCGTCATCCCTGGCCCCATGATCGGGGTGCAGGCGGGCGGCACATGCGTGCCAATGCCGGCGCAGCGCCGCCGCATCCACCAGGTCCGGCAGGGCCAGCCTGTTCCATGCCGCGGCCACGTCACCTGGCGCGGCCCGCGCGACGCGGACGGCGGCAAAACTGATCGGCGGCAGCGGCCCGCGCAGATCGGCCGAGGCGCCATCGGAGATTTCGGGTGCCAGCCCGCACAAGGCGGCTTCCAGAACCGCCTCCCCCCCGGCCGGCACCAGCGCCGTGACCCCGGTTTCCGTGGTGCCGGAGCTGGTCGGCTTTGCGGCCACCGCGACCGAAGCCACCGCCTGCATCAAGGCGGTTCCCCGTAACACGCGTTCGCGGGCCAGTGCGGCTTGCACCGCCTCGGCCAGGCCGGCGCGTCCGCCGCCGGCGGCGGCGGACGCGATCTCCGCGCGGCGGGCGGCGGCGACCGGTTCGGCCTGCCAGCGCAGGATGACATCCCATTGATGGCAGGTGCCGGGGCCGGCCAGGGCTGCCGCGATGGCCTCGGCCGCGCCCGCCAGCAAGGCGCCGATCTCGCAAGCGGGGCAGGCTGCGTCGGCCGGGTCGGCGGGCAGGAAAGGACCGTGCAGGCAGGCCAGTTCCAGACGACGCTGCACGCTGGCCAGGGCTGCGAGCATCGCCCGCCGCCCGCCTGCCAGCAACGACGGCCTGCCCGCCTTGTCCGCCTGCGACAGCACGGCGAGTCCGCCGGCACAGAGCAGCGATACCGGCGGCCCCGCCACCGCGGCGAGGCGCGCGGCCAGCGCCTGGCCGGACGCCGCCGCCGCAAAGCCGAGGATCTTCACATGGTCTGCCATTGCCGCCCCTCCGCGTGCTGGTGCAGTGCCGCCGCGAAATCCACCGCCTGGACCTGCAAGCAAGCCGCATCGGCCAGCGCGCCGGCGCGCGCCAGCGCGGCCATGGCCGCCAGGCGGCACAGCCCGGCAATGTCGGCGCCCACGAAGCCGTCCGTGTCGGCGGCCAGCGATGCCGCATCGAAGCCGGCTGCCACGGGCATGCGCCCGGCATGCAGGCGCAGCATCTCGGCCCGTGCCGCCGCGTCGGGCAGAGGCATTTCCACCACCAGGTCGAACCGGCCGGGGCGCAGCAAAGCGGGATCGATGCGGTCCGGCCGGTTGGTCGCGCCCACCACCATCACGCCGCCCGGCTCGCTGATGCCGTCCATTTCGGTGAGCAATTGGGCCACCATGCGCTCGACCGTGGCCCCGTCCTGGCCGCCGCGGCGGCCGGCAATGGCGTCGATCTCATCGAAGAACAGGATGCAGGGGCAGGCGGCGCGGGCGCGCTGGAACAGGTCGCGCAGCGCGCGTTCGCTGGCGCCCTGCCATTCACTGAGCAGTTCGGGGCCGCGCACCGAAATGAAATTGGCGGCGGCTTCGGTGGCGAGCGCGCGCGCCAGCAGGGTTTTGCCGGTGCCGGGCCGCCCGTGCAGCAGCACGCCGCGCGGGGGTTTCACCCCCAGCCTGGCGAACAGGTCGGGCCGCGCCAGCGGCAGCAGGATCGCCCGCGTGAGGGTGCCGCGCAGCGTGTCCAGCCCGGCCACGTCGTTCCAGCGTACATCGGGGATCTCCACGAAGACCTCGCGCAGGGCGGTGGGGGTGATCCCCTGCATGGCGGCGATGAAATCCGCCTGCGTCACGTGCAGCCGTGCGATGGCCGCCGAATCCCCGGCCAGCGCCACACCGCCGGCGCGGCGGATGGCCGCGATCGCCGCCTCCCGGCACAAGGCCGCGATATCGGCGCCCACATAGCCATGGCTGGCGGCGGCCAGCGCGGCCAGATCGACATCGTCCGCCAGCGGCATGGCGCGGGTATGCACCGCCAGGATTTCGCTGCGCCCGAGCCGGTCGGGCGGGGCGATGCGAATTTCCCGGTCGAACCGTCCGGGGCGGCGCAAGGCGGGATCGATATTGTCCGGCAGATTGGTGGCGGCCAGCACCATCACCTCGCCACGGCCGGCCAGGCCGTCCATCAGGGTCAACATCTGTGCCACGATCCGGCGTTCAACCTGCTTTTCCCCACTCAGCGACTCCCGTTTGGGCGCGATGGCATCGAGCTCGTCGATGAAAATGATCGCCGGCGCCTTGCTGCGCGCAGTTTCAAAGATCCGGCGCAAATGCTGCTCGCTGGCGCCATAGTAACGATCGATGATTTCGGGACCGTTAATCGCAATGAAATGGGCGCCGGTTTCGGCCGCGACCGCGCGCGCGATCATGGTTTTGCCGGTGCCGGGCGGCCCGCTCAACAACACCCCCTTGGGCGGCGAGATGCCCAGCCGGGCAAAGGCCGCACGGTTTTTCAGCGGTAACTCCACCACCTCGCGCACCCGGTCCATCACCGCGCCCAGGCCGCCCAGATCCTCGTAGCGCACCGTCTCGCCAGCCGGCACACCGGCCGTGGTTTCAATCCGCGTCTCGGCACAGGCCAGGGCAGGGCCGGCGGGCTCCACGTGCTGGACCAGGAATTCCGCCTCCGCGCCGTCGACGAGCGGCAGGCGGAACCAGTCCCCTTCGGTGAGGGGCACGCCCTCCAGGGCACGGCTGAGCATGGCATGGGTGACCCAGTCCGGCCCGCTCAGCCGGGCGAGCCGGGCCGGCGGCGGCGGCGCATGCGGCGCCACGCGCACCGCCTCGCCCACCGCGCTGCCGGCATTGCGGCGCAGGCTGCCATCCATCTGCAGGAGTTTGCGCCCGCGCAGCGAAGGCGGCAGAGGCAGCGCGCGGGCATGGGCGGTGCGCGATCCGGTGATGGTGATCAGCGTGCCCGTCTCCGCGCCTAGCTCGGCCAGATCGGCGGGATCGAGCCGGGCAATGCCGCGGCTGGCATCCTGCGGACGCGCGACGGAAACCTGGAGGCTGAGAGGTGCGGCGCCGGTCATCGCGGTGCCCCGGTCTTGCCCGCCGGATCGGCAGGTGTGGCGGGTAAGCCACCTTCATCCGCGGTATCGGATGGGCGGGCGAGGCGCGCGAGCAGCACCGCCTCCTCCGCCTCGAAGGCGGCTTCATCGATCTCGCCCGCGATCAGCCGCCGTTCCAGCGCCAGCAAGGCCGCCTCGATACGGACCGGATCGTTCATTTCCTGCTCGGCCGCGGTGGCGACCTGCCGCGCCAGCCAGATCAGCCCGCGCAAGGGGCCCACCACCGGCAGGCCGGCCGTGCTGCCGAACATGCTCATCCGGCGTGCCCTTCCCTGCTGGTCAGCCAGTCGGCGCGCAGGCTGACAAAATTGAACGCCGGCACGGGGCCGACATAGCGGAATTCCAGCCGGTCCGCGAAGCGCTCGGCGATCCGCGCCACCGCCGCATCGAATGCCGCTTCGGCCGCGCGCGGCACCAGAAAGGCACGGTTGAGCACCATGTCGTCGTCATGCGCCCGCAACTCCGCCTCGCGCTCGGCCAGCGGCAGCAGCTCGGCCATGATGGCGGCGGTTTCGCTGGTACGGCGGTCGGCCAGGGCTGCCTCGACCCGTCTGCCCAGTTCGATACGCTCGTAATAGGTTTCGGCGGCGGGGCGCGTTTGCAGCCGGTCGCGCATCTGGCGCAGCGTGTGATCCCGCTCCACGATATCGTTGAACACGCGGTCCTTTCGCCAGCTGGCCTTCAACCCCAGTTCCACCCGGCCCTCGATGCCGTGCAGCGCCTCGTGGAAGGCGCCGCGATGGGCGGCGATGCAGGCGTGCAACGCGGCCTGATCCGGTGCCACGGTGCCGAAGCGCAACGGCAAAACCGTGGCCCGGGGCATCATCCTTTCCAGCACGCTCGCGTGGGTGAGCATGTTGCGCCGGCTGCGCGCGATCGGTTCGCCACCGACGGGGCTGACGATCGCGGCGAGATCCCCCGCGACCAGCAGATTGACGGGCGCGCCGCCCACCCCGGTGCCGATATCCAAACCGCCGGGGTGAGACTCCGGGGCGCAGTGGGGCAGGATGCCGTAGACGTAGACCGGTCCGGGCATCACGGGGCCGGCCGGCGCGCGACGGAGATTTCCAAAATGCCGTTGCGGCAGCTATGCACGAGCGTTGCGGCATCGACCGGACCGGGCAGCGGGACGGTCTTGGCATAGAGGTGGCCGCCGCGCGTCTCGATCCGCAGAAGGCTGCCCTCCAGCGTGCAGGTCACATCCTCCGCGCCGACGCCGGGCAATTCGGCGATGATGCGAATGGTCTCGGCTTCCTCGAAGACATCCACGATCGGCGCACGGGCGGCGGGGCTCGGCGCCGCCGCCTTGGCGCCCGGTTTGGGCGCGCGCGCGGGCACATCGCCGAACGGTTCCGCCTGCAAACCGTCCAGCCCCATGCGCATGGTGTAGCCGAACACCATGCGGCCGGTTTTGCCGGCGACCGTGAAGGGCGCCTCGCCTTGCGCGCCGGCCGAATCCGACAGCGTGGTTGCGGTTTGCGCCAACTGGTCGAAGACGTCCTTGAGGCGGGAGAGGAGGTCGCCGGGTGGGGTGGGGGGGCGTTTGCGCATGTCGCTCACATTTTGAAAAAAGGAACCAAAAAACGTTCAGGACGTGGCGCGCGCTGCCGGAGAGTCCGCGACAGCACGGACCAAAGTTTTTTGCTTCTTTTTTTCAAAAAAGAAGACCTTGCCTTGCGTCTTCATGCGCGCGCCTCCAACTGCGCCAACCTCTGCATGAGCGTTGCATTTTCCGTGCGCAGCCGTGCCGCATCCGCGCTCAGCATCGGGTCGGTCTCCCACCAGCGAATGCCGAGTTCCAGTGCGCGATCCACCGAGCAGACGACGAGGCGTATCCGGACGGTGAGCAATTCCACGCCGACCAGGCTGACGGCCACGTCGCCGGCGATGACGATGCCCTTGTCCAGGATACGTTCCAGCACATCGGCGAGGCCCGACCCGTTGACGGTATGTTGCATCGTCATGGGATCACCCTTCGGTCTGCTGGCAGCGCACGAACCGGTTGGTGCGATGCCAGTTCTGAACGTTGCCGTCCTCGTCGACCACGACGTCGAAGCTGGCGAGCAGGTCGTAGGTGCGCGGGATAGATTGATGCTCCAGCATATCGATTCCGACCTTCCAGCAACTGCCCTCGCGGTCCAGCCTGCTGACGGTTTCGGGCGACAGGCCGGTGATGGCTTCCATCTGCTTTTTCGTCCGCGCGATGAGTTCGGTCATGGTCATGACAAGGCTCCATCATTCCGCAAGGAAGGGGCGGCGGCGCGGCACCGGGCGCACGAGGCGTGGCGGCGGCTTGGCGCGGCCGATCGGCTTGGGGTCCGGTGCCGGTTGTTCCGCCGGCATGCCGTGTTGCGCCCGAAACGGGGGCTGGGCTGCCTGATAGGCGGGCTTGGGCGGCGGATAGAGGGGCCCTTTGTAGGCTGGCGGGGGCGGCGCATAGGCTGGCGGCCGCGCCGCCGCTTCCGGCCGTGCCACCGGCGCCTGGGCGAGGGTGGCGGGACGCAGCGCGGGATCGATCGTGTCCATGTGCTGCGCGAGCACGCCCATGCGCGCGTGCACCTGCTGCAGGCTGGCATTGGCCGCGGCGAGCCGGTGCGTGAGCAAATCCACCTGGCGTGCCAGGCGCGTGCGCCGCTGCGCGAGCAGCGCGAATTCCGTCGCCATGCTTTCCATATGCGCGCCGTGCGGATCCCGCCGGCTGGTGCGCGTGACGCAGCGCCGCGCGGCGCGTGGCGTGGGCTTCATGGCAGGCTCCCCCGTGCCGGCTTGGCCCCGCCGGCGGCGGGACAGAAATGGTCGATGAGTTTTTGCAGCAGCGCGCGCTGTTGCGGATGCGGCAGGCCATCGGCCGCCGGTTTCAGCTTGGCGCCGAGAATATCGAGGCAGAGCGCGACGAATCGCGGATCGTCGCACGCGATGCGCATGCCGCCGCGGGCGGCGAGTTCGGCGATCATCAGCGCCGCGCGCAAGGTTGGGCGCTGCGCATATTCGCGGGAGGCCCGGAAATCGCGCACCACATCGACGATGCGGGCGGCATCTCCCGCACTGAGGCCGGCGCGGCTGCGCAGGATGGCGATTTCCGCGGTGCGGTCGAAGCCCTCCAGATCGATGGTGACCATGCGGTCCACGAGCGCATCCTGGGCCGGATGGGTGCCGACATGATCCACCGGGTTGGAGGTGAAGATGGCGCGGAAATCCGGGCTGACCTTGACGTAGGATTCGCCGCGGCCGGCCTTGGGCAGCACCAGGATGCGTTCTTCCAGCACCGTGAGCAGAACATTGTTGGCGGTGGCCGGCGCGCGGTTGAATTCGTCGTAGACCAGGGTGCAGCCTTCCATGCAGGCCACGGTCAATGTGCGGTCCAGCCAGACGGATTCGGTTTCGCTTTCCACCTTCATGACGGTGGAGATATACCGGTCGACGACGCGCCGTGTGCGGGTGCCGCCCTCGCTGCCGACGAGGTGGCGCGTATCGAAACTGGCATCGCCCACCAGCAGCATCACCGGGCGTTTCAACTGGTCGGCCAGGCGCAAAGCGAGGGTGGTTTTGCCGCTGCCCGCCGGCCCGCGCAGATGCAGGGGGAAACCTGCCTGCAGATAGAACAGGGCGCGCGCCTCGACCGCGGCCAGGCCGATGGCGGGAAGCTGGCTTGCCGCGTTCACCACCGCCAGCATCGGGTCCTCGGACTCCGTGCCGGGCAGGGGTGCGCAGCGGTCGATCGGCGTGGGACGCTGGGCCATAGGTGTATCAGCCTTGCTGCAGTTCGATGGAGCGGCCGCGGCGCCAGGCGGCGCGCAGGGCGGGGTAGGCGGAGCCAGGCTGGCTCCAGCCGGCGAAGACATCGGCCACACGGCACAGAGCGGGTGTCAGCTGCGCCCAGAATGGGTCGCCGCGCGTATCGGGTGCCTGGGCGAAGGCGTGGCCGGGGTGCCAGGCGGGATGGCCGGACAGGGCCACACACGCCACGTCGCAATGCACCTGCCAGTCGGGGAAGGCCACGCGGCCGATGGCGGTGAAGCCGCAGACCGCGCCGAACGGGCCGGCCAGCGACGGGGCGATGGCCAGATCGGGCGCCATCTGCTGGGCGCAGGCGGCGATGCTGCAGGCCACCGCCTCCGCGGTGGCGGTGCCGGCGCCCAGTGCGAGGCCATCCTGCCAGCACAGATAGGGGGAGTCCGGTCCGCCCGCGCGGCGCAGCAGGCCAAAACTGAAGGCGGGTGCGGGAAAAGCGGGGGCTGGCTCGCCCAGCAGCGCCAGCGCGAGCGCGCCCCAGAGCGCGCCGAACGCATCGCGCGCACGCGCTAGATCGGGCTGCAGCACGATGTTTGGCCGTTCACCATCATGCAGCAGAATGCGACAGGGCAGGCCGACGAGGCGCCGCAATTCGCCCGGCAATGTCAGCTCGACACTGCCGCTGCCCTTTCCCGCTGTTCTGATCTGGCGTGTGCCAAAATCCATCGGCCCGATGCTCCGCGGGCGGCGCGGAGGTCGCGCTCGCCTAGCAGAGACGCTAGCAGGCGCATCTGAACAGATCCTTAAGCGGAACAAACGGCGCGGCGGCGGCGGGCGACTTTTCCGCCTTCCATTCACGCTTTGCCAACCTTACCGGGCCAAGGTTGCGCCCGACGACGGACTTTGTCTTGCCGGACCCTTCGACCCCCCGCGTGCCGCTGGGCATTGACGCATATTCTGTCTGGCCCCGCGGCCAAGGCGGGGGGGATTGAGGCTTTGGGCGGGCGCACACGGGATCAAAGGGTTTGATAATGCGAGATCTGCATGCCGCGATACGCAACCAGCCGCCGGCGGAACATTCCTATGATTGGGATCCGCTGCACATGCCGGGGTCGGTGCAATCGTACGGCGTGCTGCTGGTGGCCGATCCCAAGACCCGCCAGGTCCGGCTGGCCAGTGCCAATGCGGCGGAGATCCTCGGCGTGCCGGCGGCCGATATCGTCGATCGCAGCTACCTCGCGCTGAGCGACAGCGAGCGGGAACGCAGCGCCATCAAGGCGGCGGTTGCGGCCGACACCATCCTGTTCGCCAATCCGATGCGCCTGACGGTGAAGGGGCAAGCTTTCGATGCGGTGTTCCATTCCCATGCCGGGCTGCATCTGATCGAGATCGAACCCTGCCAGCCGGCCAGCGCCGCCTATGCCGACATGTCCGACCGCGCGGTGGAGGAGATGTTCGATCCGGCGTCGGTGGAGGAGCTGTACCAGCGCGCGGTGCGGGTGGTGCGCAGCGTGACCGGGTTTGACCGGGTGATGCTGTATCGGTTCGATGCGCGGTATAATGGGCAGGTGCTGGCGGAATCCTCGCGCGAGGGGATCGGGTCGTTTCTGGGCCTGTTCTTTCCCTCCAGCGATATCGGCGCGCGGGTACGCCAGCTCTATCTGGAGAATTTCACGCGCTATATCCCCGATATCGGCGCGCCCGCCCACCCCCTGGTGGGCGTGCAGGGGCCGAGCGGCGGTGCGCAGAGTGCGCTGCCGATCGACCTCAGCAACGCCAATCTGCGCAGCGTGCAGGCCTGCCACATCGATTATCTGAAGAACATGGGCGTGAAGGCATCGATGTCGTTCAGCATCAATGTCGATAACCGGCTGTGGGGCTTGTTCGCGTGCCACCATTATGCGCCGCGCCTGGTTTCCTATGAACAGCGTGTGGTGTGCGAGCAGACGGCGATGATGTTCATCTTCCGGCTCAATCAGATGAATTCGGTGGCGGCCCGTCTGGCGGCGCGCAATCGCAGCGTGCAGCAGATCGGCCGCGGCCTGTGCGTGGGTGCCGCGCTCTCGCGCCGGATTGCCGCGATGGAGACGGCGTTTGCCGACCCTTCGGACCAGGCCGCGGCGCGCACCATGCTGGTGGATGCGGTGGCGGCGATCCATGCCCAGACCAGTTGGCTGCTGGGATCGGAGGGGGCGGAGGCCGGGGGGGCGCAAGCCGGGGGTGCGCTGACGCCGCAGCAGCGCAGCCTGCTGGATCTGATGGAGGCTGACAGTGCCGCGATCATTCGCCATGGCCGCGTGACCCGCATTGGCGATGCGCCGGCCGAGATGGCGGTGTTCGCCATCGCATCGATGTTCGGCCGCGAATTGCCCGATATCGGCCATGGCAATCTGCCGATCTTCGCCACCGACCATCTCAGTGGCTTCGCCGCGGTGGCCGCGGAAATCAAGGACTCTGCGGCGGGCATTCTGGCCATATCCTTGTCGGACACCGTGCCGGCCTATCTGATCTGGTTCCGGCGCGAGCAGATCGTGCACGCGACCTGGGCCGGCAATCCGCAGGACGAGGCGCGTGCGGCTGGTGCCACGGGCGCCAATCCGCGCGCTTCCTTCGCGGCCTGGAAGGAAGACATACGCAATTTGTCGCGCCCCTGGCTGTTGGAGGATGCGGAGGTTGCCTACGAGCTGATCAGCCTGATCCGGGCGGCGGAAGGGGGCGACCCGCTACGGGATATGAAGCTGGCCTTTCCGCTGGCGCCGGTGCCGCCGGCTGCCGGGCAGCCGGCGCACTGGTCCCCCGCGCGGCCGGCCGCGCNNGCCTTCTCGCCCCCCGCCTTCTCACCCCCAACCTTGGCGCCGCACCAAACGGGGGCCACGCCGCGCCGGGTTATCCGGGTAGGCCAGCTATGATCCCGGGCCTGGCAGCCGGGAGTCTTCACATTCCTCTATCACATCGGAACCGCGCATGAGCACGTTCGAGATCACCCTCACCGCTTCGGAGCTCGCCTCGATCCTGGCCACCAAAGGCACGCTGGACAGCAAGGTGAGCGCTGTTTTCAAGGAAAAGAGCGAAAAGGCCCTGGAGATGAAGGCGCCGCAGGTGACGATCGATTTCAAGAATCTCGCTTCGCTGGATTCCTCGGCGGCCGGCATGCTGATGTTTTTCAATTATGCCGCCAAGACCAAAGGCAAGCAGATCAATATCAGCAATGCGAGCCCAGGCGTGCTTCAGGTGCTGAACCGCGCCAATCTCGGCAAGCTCGTCACCATTCGCTGAGGGACATGGACATGGTGCCCCCTGATCCCTTGGCCGGGCGGCGTTTCACCCCGCCTGCCGCCGTACCGCCGTTATTGGCCCGGCTGCGGCGCGAGACGCGCGCGGCGCATGACCGGATTGAAACTTTGCCCGCACTGGCCTGCCTGCTTTCCGCGGATTTGCCGGTGAAAGCCTATATCGGCGCGCTGCGCGGTCTGCACGCGTTTCACGCGCGCCTGCATGCGAGTTTGCCGGCGCTGTTGCGCGCGCTTCCCGCCACGGCCGGTGTGCCGGATGTGCTGGACGAGACGGGGCTGGTGTCGCT
This sequence comes from Acetobacteraceae bacterium, assembly GCA_003133065.1. Taxonomy (GTDB): domain Bacteria; phylum Pseudomonadota; class Alphaproteobacteria; order Acetobacterales; family Acetobacteraceae; genus BOG-908. Next base: position 9,982 of record PKZM01000046.1, on the reverse strand, counting down.
GGCGGACGATCTTGCCTGGTTCAAGGCACGGCCGAAGCGGAAGATGCGCATGCCGCAAGGCGTGGCGACCGGTGCTGCGGCACTTGGGGCATTGTATGTGATGGAAGGCTCCGCGCTCGGCGCCCGGGTGATCGGGCGGGCGGTGCAACATTCCGTGGGTGTCGCGCCCGGGCGCGGGGGCAGCTATTTCTGCGGCGCCGCGGCGGAGACCGCACGCCAGCGGTGGCAGGGTTTTTGTCGATTGCTCTGCGATGTTGAGCCGCTTCTGGATGGCGCGGGCATCGCCGAGGTGGTGGCGGGCGCGCTGGCCAGTTTCGCGTGCCTGGAGAGCGCGATGGCCGGCCCGAACGCGGCCGCGCAGGATGGCCCATCCCGTACGCTCGTGGCGGCGCCGCCGCACATGGCTGCCGCAATCCCGTCTTTGAACTGAAAGGCCGCGAGATGCTCGAGTCACTTGTTGCGGGATCCGACAGCAACTACACCAAACTGCGGTCGCCGGGGCGTATCCAGGGTTTTGGGGTGATGCTGGCGCTGCACCCGCGCACCCTGCGGATTCTGTGTGCGAGTGAAAATGTCGGCACCGAGTTTGGCATAGCCCATGGCGAGATCGTGGGAAGATCCTTGGCCGATCTTGTTGGACCGCCCGCGGTCGTTACTGAACTGCGCGCGGCGACGGAAGCGGAATATCCCAGCTTCGAAAATCCGCTGCCGGTGGAAATCGGCGGTCGCCGCTTCGAGATGGTGCTGGGCGCACATGACGGGCTGATCTTCGCGGAACTGGAGAAGCTGGCGCCGGGGGCGCCCACGCGCGCGGATCTGGACCGGCTGAACGAGGCGGCCATCATGGGCATGCTGGTGCCCGACACGCTGTCGGCCCTGATGGAAACCGGGCCGAAGGCGATCCGTGAGGCCACGGATTTTGACCGTGTGCTCTTGTACCGGTTCGACGAGGCGTATCGCGGCCAGGTGGTGGGCGAATCCCTGCGCGCCGGCGTGGATAGTTTCATGGGTTTGTTTTTCCCGGAGGCCGATATCGGCGCCCCGGCCCGGCAGCTGTATGAGCAGAATTTCTGCCGCTACATTCCCCATATTCAGGGCGCGACGGCGCGTGTGCTGCCGGCCGAAAATCCGCTCACCGGGCGCCCGCTGGATATGTCGCAGACCATTCTGCGCGGCGTCGCGCCCTGCCATGTCGAATATCTGTCGAACATGGGCGTTGCGGCATCGATGTCGTTCTCCATCGTGTCCGAAGGCAAGCTGTGGGGCCTGTTCGCCTGCCACCATTACCAGCCGGCGAAGCTGAGCTATGTGCAGCGGCTGGTGTGCGAACAGATCGCCATGATGTTTGCCGCCAAACTGGAGGAACTGGTCAACCCTGCCGCTGTGCTGGAGGATCTGGCACAGCGGCGTGCGGCAGTGCTGGGACGCTCGCCCATTTGCCGTCCCGATCCGCTGCGCCAGGCCTGGAGTGCCGCGGACGAAGCCGCGCTGATGGGCATGGTGGAGGCGGATGGCGCCGCGATCTATATCGGCGGCGAGGTTGGCCAGATTGGCGTTTGCCCCGATTTCAGCGATTTGCACGCCTATATCCGCGATCAGCCGGACGCTTTCGGCAGGCTGGTGCGCATGTATGACGATGAAGGCCTGTTCTACACCAGTTCGGTTGCGAGCGTTCTGCCCTATGGCGACAAGATGCGCGAAAAAGGCAGCGGCATGATGGTGATCCCGCTGTCGCGCACCGGGCGTGATTATCTCATGTGGTTCCGTCCGGAGCTGGTGGTGAAAGCCACCTGGGGCGGAAACCCCTCCGATCGCCACGGCACCGATCCCAATGCGCGGTTTTCACCGCGCCGCTCCTTCGCGGCCTGGAAGGAGGATATACGCGATCGCGCCTCACCGTGGTTGCCAGGGCAGATCGCCAATGCGGTGGCTTTGCGCGATTTCGTTCTGGCGCAGTGAAGGCCTTCTTTTTTGAAAAAAAGAAGCAAAAAACTTTTGACACGTGGCGTGCACCTCGCCGGCAGCGCGCGCCCAGGGACAAAAGTTTTTTGGTTCTTTTTTTCAAAAAAGAACATCTTTCTTCCTTCCTTCTCCCGAGGCTCCCATGAAGATCCAGGATTTCAACACCAAGCCCGAACCTGACTCCCCGCCCCCCCCCGCCGTCGAGAGCGTGGAGCCACCGCCGCCGCCGGCGGAGGATCGCAATGCCGTGGAGATCAGCTTGTTGCGCGCCCAGATCGAGCATCTGGAACTGGTTGTGGAGACCGCGCGCAGCCTGATGACCAGCAATCAGGAGCGTCTGTTGCGTCGCCTGCATGATCTGCCGCGTGAAATGGCAGCCCTTGCCGCCAGGCTGGAGCGGCTGGACAACCCGGGTGGCGCGGAGCGCAGCCGTGGCAGCCTGAGGAGGGTTGTATGAACGCCATCACCGGCCATGACGCCAGCACGGCCTTCCCGGGGGACACGGCCTCGCCGCCGATCCTGCACACGCTGCGCCGCACCGGGCGCAAAGCCATCCGTTTCACCGGCCGGCAATTGGTGGAGGCGCTGGGCAATCCCGAGCCGGGAACGATCTGGTATGATCTTTCGATCTATCGCAGCGAAGCGGATTCGGTGATCGTGGAACTGAATGCGCGCCGCAGCGCGGTCGATGAGCAGGACCTCTCGCGCGTTGAGGTATTTGCCAGCCTGGGGGAAGCGGCGTCCTGGCTGGAATCCTACCCCTGCGCGGGTGACGTGCCGATCCCGCCCTCCCTGGCCTCCGACAGCTCGCCCATGGCGACGTGTGTCTTGCAGGCGCTGCAACTGCGCCAGCGCATTGCCCGCATCACCGACGAATACCACGGCTTGCTGTCGGATGTTTTCGAGGCGCTGGACATTACCGATGGCGCGTATGCCGACACGGCATCCGACGGCCCGGCCTGCTGACAGCGCCGATGCGCCGGGTGGACGTGCTGAGTGGCATGGAGGCGGGGCTGCAACTGGCGGCGCTGGCCTGGCTGCCGTGGCAAGTCTGGGCCATGGCCGTGATGCCGCCGGTTGCGGCGGTCGCCGCGCCCGTGGCGGCGGGTGCAGACGCGGACGAGACGGAGTTTGAGTTTGTCCCATGAGGATGTCGATCTGCCGGGCATGATGCGCGATGCGGCTGGCATGTTCGTGGCGCGGCTTGGCGACAGTGCAGACGCCATCAGGCTGCCCGCGCCTTCCCTGCCGCCGTGTTCAGCTTCCTTGCAGTGGCACAACACATTGTTTGCCGGACCGGAATTCCGGCGCGCGCATATCGAAGTGTTTGAAGTGCCGGGTCAGTTTGCTGTCTTGCACGCGTGCATTCTGCCGCATCTGGATAATCACGCGCCTATTTTCGGGTTCGACATGGTCAGCGGCCAGAGCCAGGCCACGGGTATTTTTCTCGACTATTCTCCGGTAACGGCGGCCGCGGCTGAGATGGCGTTGTCGGATGCGGTGCCGGCGTGCGCGCGGTCTCATTTTCTTCACAAGCGCGAGCGGCCGGATTGGGGCGGCATTTTCTCCCACGAGTTTTTTGCGATCCGGCCGAGCTCTGTGGGCGAAGTGCGCGACGCCATGGCGCTGGCGTTGGCGGCATTGGCCCATTATCTCGGCAAGCTCAAGCCAAGTGCGGGGGGGGCGATCCCGGGTGTTGTTGCCGGGCAGGCGGCGTATGCGCGTGGGCAGCGCATGAATCCCCATACGTTTCGCATGCTGTCCCGCCATGTGGGCGGGGCGTGCGCGCGGCGGTTTATCGAGGAGGTTTTGTTTCCGTTGCCGGGGGAAAAGGAAGATCTTCTTTTTTGAAAAAAAGAAGCAAAAAACTTTCGACTGTTGGCGAGTACCTCGCCGGCAGCGCGCGCAAAGGGATAAAAGTTTTTTGGTTCTTNNTTCAAAAAAGAACATTCTTCCTAGTTTTTACATTATGGCAACACTTTACCCCTAGTTTAACGTGTGCCCATCCCATCAACGCTGGAGGTGCCGATGTCTGCGACATATGTGGCGGTGGAGGCGACGTCCGAGGTGACGGGCGCGGCCAAGCTGGAGCGGCCAAATTTTCTGCAACTCGCGGGATCGCGGCGTGCTGAAAACGGCTGGGTGCTGCTCCGCAATCTCGGCGGCAGGCCATTGCGGGTTCGCGCCGAATTGCTTGCCGAGGGCGGCAACCGGGAATTGGGTGCGCCGGCCTGGCACGAAGTTGCCATCTACCGCACGGATGCCGGGCAGGTCGCCGTGGCCTTGCGTTTTCTGCGCAGGCATGCGCAGGACCTCGGCGTGCATCGCGCAAAGCTGTTCGATACGCTGGATGCGGCTGCAAGCTGGCTGGAAACCTTCGACACCTCGGCCGATCTTGCGGTGGAGTTCGATGTGGCCGACCGCAGCGTGAGTGCCGCCTGTGTGGCGTTGAAAGCCGCGGCGCTGCGCGAGCGCGCGGAAGCGATCGACCGTGCCTATCTTGGCCTGATCGGCGAAATCCTGTTCCGCCTTGAGGCCGATGTATAGGCGGCATGTTCTGACGGGAACTTCGGCGTCATGTGTGCGGCCGTGACCGATTTATGTGAGACGCTGGGGTGTGTGCAGAGTGTGGCCCCCGAGGACGCGGCGGATGAGGGCTTCGACTGGATCATCCTGCCCCGCCATGGGCGCCGGCCGGTGCGCTTTCTGGGCCGTGCCTTGCTGCGTGCGGACAACCGCGCCGGTGCCCGCGCGGGGGGTGATATGTCGCATTGGTCCGATGTCCAGATCTACGAGGTTCACGCGGGCGGATATGTGACATCGGTGAAGCATGTCAGCGTGGCGGACGATCGGACCGCCTACCAGGATGCATGGAAGGTGGAGGAGGGCAGGCAGGTGATCGCTTCATTGCGCACGCATGATATCGAGGCCGCCTGGCCATACGCGGCGATGCCGGAATCCCCTGAATGTGTCTCCTGGAACGCCCTGGTCGGCGCGATATTCGGCGCTGAAGCGGGTTTGTGAGCGCGCGCGGGGGCAACAGGCGCGTGGCCCCGCCGGCCGTGGCGCCCGCGCCTTGTGTTGAAGGCGCGTGTCCGGCGTCTGGCACCTGTGCGGATGGCGTGCTGTTGCAGCGGACCGGCGCCCGCCCGCTGCGCGTCACGGGCATCGTGCTCGCCTGCCTGGACGACAGCTGCCGGCCTGCGTGGTCGCGCATTCGGCTTGCGCTGTATCGGTGCGATGATGGTGATCATGTCGCCGAAATGCGCTGCGAGCAGGGCGCGGGCGATGGGCTGATCCGCCCGTGGTGCGCCGCTTCGCGCCACCCGACGCGCGCGGCCGCGCTGCAGGCGCTGGAAGCTGCGTCTCCAGCGCCGGAGCGCGTTGATGTGGGCAGCCCGGCCGGCAGGCTGCACGACGCGATCACGCAATTCCGGCAGCACGCCGCGCAGGTTCACGCCTTCCGCCACGCGGTCGGCACGTTCCTGCATGCGCTCGCCACGCGCGATGAAGCTGATTGGCCGCGCTGACCCGAGGGGCGGATAGGGGGGGCATTGGCGGCCGCGTCCGTAGAATTCCCGTGCGCCCGCCACGAGCCGCCCCCATGTTTCACGATTATTTTACGCCAGCCGGTACAATGTCTGCCGACCCAGCCTGCCAGATCCGGCGTGGTCGAAACAGTCTTGGCACAAGCGACTCACATGAAGGTAAACCGCAATGACCATCAACAAGAGTTTGGCGTCCAGCAGTCTTGCAGAAGTCATCGATCGCATCCTGGACAAAGGTGTCGTGATTGACGCGTTTGTCCGGATCTCCCTGGTTGGTATCGAATTGATCGCCATCGAACTGCGCGCCGTGGTGGCGTCCGTCGAGACGTATCTGCGGTATGCCGAAGCCGTTGGCCTGACCACCGACATGGCTGCCGCCGCCGCGTAACGCCAACATTGCCGCGGAGCGAGGTGTGCGTTGTGCCGCCTCGCGCCGCCGGCTGGTACGTTGCCGAACCAGACAGAGACAGGTTCGGGAAAGAGCACTGCATGAGCGAAGAGCAAGGCGATAGCCTGCAAGCGGGTGGGCAGGCCGGGGGCGCGGACCAGGCGCGCGCCCCGGCCCCAACGCCGCGTAACAAAGGCCAGAGCCTGGTGGAAGCGTTTCGGCAGGCGCGGGTGAAGCAGCGGCCTGCCTTACGGACCGATTTGCGCGATGGCCGGGCCGCGTTGCACCAGGCTCGCCTTCTGCGCCTGGGCCGCGGTGGCCGGCCAAACGCATCGCCACCGGCGGAGCCGGCTTGCCCCGCCGTGCAGGCCGCGGTTGCGGATGCGGCCCAGCCGGAGCAAAAGCCCGAGACGCAGGATTCCATATTCGCGACGTTATGCGTGGAACCAAAGGTTCTGCAGGCAGCGCCACAAATTGAGCAAGCGGCCGTGGGCGCCGCGGACGTGGCGCCGCCCCCGGCGCCTGCCGGCGCAGGCATCACCACCGCCGAAACAGCCCTGCCCCTTTCCACCATCGGGTTTGGGCCTGGCATGACGATCAGGCTGGGTCAGCTCGGGATCGAAACCGTATCGCAACTCGCCGCGGCCGATCCGGGGTGGTTGCGCACATCGTTAGGCGATTTGAGCCAGCTCGTTCACGCCGAGCTGTGGATCGCCACGGCGCGAAAAGCCTGTGCGGATCAGGCTTGAGGCCAGAGCAGGGTTGGCACGCAATCCCTCAGGCACCGGCTCGGTGAAAAAAGCCTTCTTTTCTGAAGAAAAGAAGCAAGAGACGTTTGAATTTCTGTGGCGGACTCGCCGCAAGCGCGCGCGAAATACCGGTTGCCACCGGGGGACCATCCCACCATGAATGCGTTGAGCCCGGCGGTGCTCGCATGCGAAATCGAGCCGATCCATGCGCCCGATGCCATCCAGTCCTGGGGCGCCATGGTGATCGCCGATATGGACAGCCTCATTGTGCGGTACGCCTCCGCCAATCTCGACGCGTTTTTGGATCTGTCCGGGCCGGAAGCGATTGGCCGCAACCTCGGCGATGTCATCGGTACTGCCGCCCTGGCACGCCTGCTGCCGTCCGGGATCGATCCCGTGCCGCAGTTTGGCTTCGCCCTGCTGAGGGATTGCGCCCCGGGCAAGCCGATGACGTCGGCGGCCATGCATTGCCTCGGCGGGCATGTTTATGTCGAACTCGAAATCGCCGAACATAGCCCGGCTGCGGCACCGGCGACCGGCGGATGGACCCGTGGGCGCGCCATCATCGAGGCGTTGCGCGGCGCGCGCACGGTCGCTGCACTGTTCGCGATCGCGAGCGCCGAGTTGCGCGCGCTGACGGGTTTCGACCGGGTTCTGGTGTATCGCTTCGATGATGACAAACATGGTGAGGTGATCGCGGAAAACTGCGTGCCTGGCCTTGAGCCTCTGCTCGGGCTGCATTTCCCGGCGGTCGATATTCCGCCGATGGCACGTGGGATCTTTGCCAGGGTGACCCTGCGCGTCATCTCCAACGCACATGCTGCCCCAGTGAAGCTGCTCGGCGAATCCGTCGCCGCCCCTTCGCCGGACCTCTCATTGTCCCTGCTGCGGATGCCCGCGCCGTGCCACCTGGAATATCTTCGCAACATGGGTTCGCATGCCACAGCGACCATCGCCCTTACGGTCGACGGCGCCTTGTGGGGGCTGCTCGCGTGCCACCATCGTGCAGCCCTGCATCTGCCCCCGGCGGTGCGGGCGTTGTGCGAGCTGATCGGCCAAATCACGTCGCTGATGCTGGCGACCTTGCGCGACACCGAGGCGCGTGCGGCCGCGGCCGAGCAGCGCGTGCGCCTGGCAGCCATGACCAGCCGGCTCGCCGCGCATCGGGACGATCCGGCAGATCTCGCCGGCGCCCTGGCCGAGGAAGGTGCCGAGCTGCTGGCCCTGGTCGGTGCCAGCGGGGCCTTGGTCCGGCTCGGCGGCCGTGCCTTCAGCTGCGGCGATGCACCAAGCGGGGAAGCGGCCGACGCGTTTCTCGATGCCGTGGTCGCGCATGCGCCTTCCGGCCATGCGCCATTTGCCTGCGATCTCCTGAGCGGCCTTCTGCCCGATGGCCTGCTTGCCAGCGCGAAACCGGCCGCAGGCGTGCTTCTGCTGCCATTCCTTCACAGCAAGGGTGATGCGATTGTCTGGCTGCGGCAGGAGCAAACACTCTTCGTGCCATGGGCCGGCGATCCTCATCATCCCATGAATGTCGATGCCACCACCGGCCAGATGACGCCGCGAAAATCCTTTGCCGTCTGGCGCCAGGAGGTGCGCGGCAGGTCGTTGCCCTGGCTGCCCGCGCAACATGATGCGGCGCGGGAATTGCGCCGCGAGCTCAACCAGCTGCTGGTCGGCTACACCGAATCGATGCGCGTGGCGCGGGAGGCCGCTGAACGTGCCACGCGCGCCAAGTCGGAATTCCTTGCCACGATGAGCCACGAAATCCGCTCGCCCATGAGCGGATTGCTCGGCGTGCTGGAGCTGCTGCGCGCCACGCCACTGGACCCCGACCAAAGCAGAATGGCCGGCATGATCCATAATTCCGCATCCATGCTGCTTGCCGTGCTGAACGACATACTGGACTTCTCCAAGATCGAGGCAGGCGCGTTATCCATCGCGCTGGAACCCGTGGCGCCCCGCGCGCTGGTGGCAGATCTGGTGCAGCCGCTCAGTGCTGCGGCAGCGCATAAAGGTCTCGATGTCGGGTTTTCGGTCGAACCCGGTGTTCCCGCGTGGATCAGCAGCGACCCGCTGCGGCTGCGGCAGATCCTTGGCAACCTGCTCTCCAATGCCATGAAATTCACCGCCGCTGGCGAAGTGACGCTGCGCGTGGACATGGTGGACCATGGATCTCGCCCAGCCCTGCGGTTTCGCGTGCGCGACACTGGTATCGGCATGAGCGCGGAAGTGATGTCGCGGCTGTTTGCACCGTTCATGCAGGCCGATGGCTCAACAACGCGCAATTTTGGCGGCACGGGGCTCGGCTTGTGTATCTCCCGCCAGCTTGCCACGCTGTTCGGTGGCGATCTTACCGTCACCAGCGAGCCCGGCGCGGGCAGTGAGTTCACGCTTGAACTGCCCCTNNGTGGAAGACGACGCGACGATCCGCTGGCTGTCGCAGCGCCAATTGCAGAAACTTGGCATTACCGCCGACATTGTCGGCGACGGCGAGACCGCCTTGTGCAAATTGCATTCCGACTCCTACGATCTTGTTCTTACGGATTGCCATATGCCGTTGATGGATGGTGTGGCCTTGACGCGGCGGGTGCGTGCGGATTCGGACCCTGCTCTATCCTGCATCCCGATCATCGGCCTGACCGCCGACGTTACTGAGCGCCAGCGCGCCCTGTGCCAGGATGCCGGGATGAGCGAGCTGGTGATAAAGCCCCTGACCGTTGAACGGCTTTCTCACTTGCTGCAAAAGCACTTGCCGCCGGAACCTGATTGCGACCCGTCTGCCGAGCACACCGCCCCCGCGGCCGCAATGCCAAGGTTGCATCGCGTGGTGTTCGACGATCAGATATATCTCTCCATCTTCGCGCAAGCCGACGCAGATGGTGCTGCCTGGCTGAATGAGTGGCTTGCGAGCGCGCGGCGCGACAAAGGTGAGTTGGGCAACCTGCTCGCGGCCGCGCCGGGCCTGGCCCCGGCGCGGGACCAGCTGCGTCTGGTCGCCCACCACCTCGCCGGCGCCTCCTTTTCTGTCGGCGCCATGCTGTTGGGCGAGGCCGCGCGTGCGCTGGAACTGGCATCGGATCAGGCAACGCTTGCGACCCTGCGGGAGTTATATGCCGCCATAAGCAGCGAATTCGCGGCGGTTGAGTCTGAGATCTGGGCCTTTCTTGATGCAGGGCGCAATGCGGATCATGCGGCCTAGGACAAGTGGGAAGATTCTTCTTTTTTGAAAAAAAGAAGCAAAAAACTTTTAGTACTTGAGTCGGGTGGTGTGGCGACCATACGACTCAACAGGCAAAAGTTTTTTGCTTATTTTTTTTAAAAAAAAGAAGCGC
>PKZM01000029.1 GCA_003133065.1 Acetobacteraceae bacterium | reverse complement strand
ACACAGCGCAGCATTGGCTCGGTACGCGCCACACGCCAAGGGCGGGCATGCGGCCACATGATGAAATACGACATCTTCTCGGCAGACCCAAGATGCAACGGTATATCGCCGGTGCCGTCGGCATGGCGGCGCAGGCCGGCGCCATCGATACGGGCGAACGGGATGTTGATCTTCATCGGCAGCGCGATGCCACAGCTGACCACCACCCGGCGGCTGGTGATGCTGTAGACGGTGCTACGCTCGATAGCCCAGGCATAGATCACGATCAGCGCCAGCGGCACCAAAGCCAGGCCGGTCTTGTGCAGCATGGCGATGGCGATCTCGGGGGCGGGCCAGCCGGCGCGTATCTCCGTCACCAGGCAGGCGAGCAGGATCAGCCCGAAATACAGCACCAGAAGACGGATGTGGAAGGCGTGGCGCACCAGGGATGCAGCGCTTGGCTTGGCCTGCCACAGCAGCTGTTCGCCTTCGGGGAGGCGGCCAGGCAGGCCGCCGGCGAAGCGGGGGCGGATAGCGACGCTCATAGCAGCGGCCCCCGGCGGGCGGGCGTGGCATAGAGCAAGCCACCGGCATAATAGGCGCTGATCCTGTCCTCCTCACGCGAGGTAACAACATCGGGGTTCTGCGTGCCCGGCACCGTTGCGAAATACGCGCCGGTGATGGCGTTCACATGAACGGCAGCCGCCTTGGGCCGCAGCTTGGCGAAATGCATGGGCAGCAGCACACGGCGGGCGCCGAACTCGGCATCCAGCTCCACTTCCAGGTAGCGGACGATATATTCCGAACGGTCGATCCAGGTATCGACGATGGTACCCACCGGCACGGAATCCAGACCGAACACCCTGAAGCCGCGCGGATCGGCATCCTCGGTCGCGATAAAGAAGTCGCCGGCGCTGCGCAGCGGCACGATCTTGGGCAGACCATCATCATAAGCATGTTCAGGAACATCCGCGCGCATGGCGTAAGCGGCGGCGCCGAAGCCTACAATCATCGGATCGCCGACCGGCTCGAACGGTGCGCCGGCCCATGGCAGGGCGCGCTCACCATGCACGATCTCGGGGGCTTCCGCGCGGGGGGCGAGAACCTCGTGGCCGTCGGCCAGCAGAAAAGTTTTTGGCGTGGGCAGCGGCGGATAGTCCATCACCGCCTGGCCGGGGTAATCCGGCACCAGCGGATAGCCCTCGCGATGATCCTCCCGGCGCAGGTAGAAGATCAGCGAGAAGAAGAACAGCCAGAAGGCGTAGATCGCGATCTGGGCTACATCGAAATGGGCAACAATGGCGCCTGCGGTCATGGTCTACACCTCGTCAAAAGTCGGGTTGAGCTGTGTCATCCGGGAAAGGCCGCAAGCGGTTCGGCCGGAATCGCCGGACGCGGCCGCAGTGAAGGGGTGCGCACCAGCGGCCCCACCGCGACCAGGGTGATGAAGAGAAGCACGATCTCGATCAGGTAGACCGCGCCGAAGCCGGTGGCGGGATCCACCAGCGCCGGGCCGAGCTGACCGTGGGCAGCCAGACTGCCCACCCCATCCCGGATAAGGCCGCCGGCGGCCACCGCGATACCGGCAGCCGAGGCCTGAACCGCGCCCCAGATGCCGAGCGCGAGGCCGATCTGGCCGCGCACCGCCGTGCCCATGGCGGCGGTGAGTGTGCAATGGGCGAACACGCCGGCACCGAAGCCGATCATGAGCACACCGAGCCCGAACAGATCGATGGATTGGAACGGGGCTGCGAAGATCAGAGCGGTAAAGGCGACCAGCCCGGCCAGCGCGCCATTGCCGGCCAGCCGGTAGGGATCCATCCCCTGCCCCAGCAGCTTGGCCGCCGAACCGAAGCCGACAAGCCCGCCCATGGCCAGAAAAGCGGAAAAGATGGTGGTTGTGGCGACCGGCAAATGCAGCACCTGGCCGCCATACGGCTCCAGCAGGATATCTTGCATGCTAAACGCGGCAGTGCCGATGCCGAGGGCAAAGAGGCGCCGGCGCGCGCCGGCCACCTGCGTAAATTCCCGCCAGGCGCCGGAAAAGGTCTGGCGCACACGGTTATGCGCGGTCTCGCTCGGGCGGCGCGGCTCCTGCTGCCACAGCGCGATACCATTCAACACCACAGTGGTGACCGCGGCACCCTGCACCACCTGGATCAGCCGTATCTCGCTGAAATGGCTGAGGATCGCGCCGAAGAACAGCGCGCTGCCGATCATGCCCAGCAGCAGCATCATGCAGAGCAAGGCAACCACTTTGGGGTGTTTATCGGGCTCCGTGAGGTCGGTGGCCAAAGCCAGCCCCACGGTTTGGGTGGTGTGCAGGCCGGCGCCAACCATGAGGAACGCGAGTGCGGCCGCGGCCTTGCCGATGATGATAGGGCCGTTGCTGTCGCCCGACAGGATGATCAGGGCGAAGGGCATGATGGCGAAACCGCCGAACTGGCACAGGGTGCCGAGCCACAGATACGGCACGCGCTTCCATCCCAGCACGGAACGATGGTTATCCGAGCGGAACCCTACGACGGCCCGGAACGGCGCGAAGACCAGCGGCAGGGAAATCATCACCGCGACGAGCCAGGCGGGCACGCTGAGTTCGACAATCATGACCCGATTGAGCGTGCCGATGAGCAGCACGGCCGCCATGCCGACGGTGACCTGGAACAGCGACAGGCGCAGCAGGCGGCCGAGCGGCATATCGTCGGTCGCGGCATCGGCGAAAGGCAGGTAGGCCGCGCCGATCTTGCCCCATTTGGTGGCAAGTTTGGCGTTGAGGCGAACCACGCGGCCGGGAATGGGCAAGGCGCCGCTCACCGCGGCACCATTTCCAGCGCGTGAGACATATAGAAGCTCGCGGTGATCCGCTTCTCGCGCGCCGGGCACCACGCGGCGAGCGCGGGGTCGCAGAGCAGCCGGCTTGTGATGGCGCGCCGCGAGACGGGCTCGACGGCCGGAGAGCGGTCGCTGCGCGGAAAGAGTTTGCCCACTGTGAGCATGGTGCCGAGCAGCGGCGTGAAGGGGGCGAAGGTGAAGAGCACGCTGCCGCGCGTGCGGGCGGCGAAGGCGGCGACGACGCGCGCCATATCCGGCGCGCGGTAATGGATCAG
>PKZM01000179.1 GCA_003133065.1 Acetobacteraceae bacterium | reverse complement strand
GGCACCTGCACCCGGTTAGACACGATGACGATGCGGTTCATCAGCCCTCCAATAGCGCCACCGGCAAAACCGACAGGATATTAGCCACGGCCAGCCTGCCAGCCTCATCCGCACACACGGCTCCGCCTTCCCGCAGCACATCGTGTATCATGCGTCCGTGCAATGAACGTGGCACCAGCAAATATGTTCCCATCCAGAAATCGGCAGGGATAAGCGGTAGCTCAATCAACCCGCTTGTAGCAGAAAGGCGCGATATAACCGTCATCACGGTCTGTTCACCATCCTGCCGGGCAAACGCAAGAATGTGATCACAGGCCGGGCCTTCCACACGCACAGGAACATAGCTGCCCTCACCGAACAGTTTCGGCAGCCTGGCCCGAATTTGCAGCGCCCTGTGCAGGATGGCCTGCTTCACCTGGCCATCCTGCCAGTGTGCCAGAAGATCGCCGGGTGCTGCGTCCCGTGCCAAGGCCTCCGATCGCGCAAAAAAATCAACCGCGCGCCGGTTATCCGGATCAACCAGCGAAAAATCCCAATACTCTGTCCCCTGATACAGATCGGGCACACCGGGGCTGGTCATCCGCAGCAGCATCTGGGAAAGCCCGTTCAAAGCCCCCGGCACAGCGATCCGCTGCACAAAATCGTGTAGTTCGAACACCACCCGCGCCGGGCGATCAGGGTCCAGCACGCCCTCCAGGAACAGCCCGGCCGCCTGCTCATACGCCTCGTCCGGCACCGCCCACCCCGAGTGGCGCTTGGCCTCCCGCAACGCCTTCTGCTGCCAGCCCGCCACACGATCGCGGAAAGCGCCCATCCCCTCGCGGTCATCGGGCGCCAGACCCAGCGGCCAGGCGCCAATCAACGTCTGATACAGCATTACCTCGTCGGCGGCGTCGGGCGCCGGGCCATCCAGATCCCGCTTCAGCACGGCGTTCAGCCGCATCCAGCGCTGTAGGCAGCCTTCCCACTCCGCGGGAATTTCGCTCAGCACCGCCAGGCGCGCCCGCGCATCCTCGCCCCGCTTGTGGTCGTGGGTCGCCGTGGCCAGCAAACCCCGCGGCACCCGGGCCTGCCGCTGGCGGCTCGCGGTATGCCAGGCCGCCGGCAGCATCGCGAACTGCGATGGCTCCGTGCCCACTTCGTTGCGGCTCAGCAGACGCCCGAACCGGTAGAAGCTCGTATCCTCCACGGATTTCGCCGCGGTGGGCGAGGAAAGCTGCTGGAACCGCACCATCGCCCGCAGCCGTTCCTGCCGCTTGGTCCCCCTTGGCACCTGACGCAAATCGTTGCCGCCAAGCCAGCCGGCCAGCAGATCAAGCAGATGCCGGTCCGTAGCCCGCACAGTCCGGCGCGCGCCCGCCAGCGCCCAATCCATCGCCTGCTTGTCGGTCTCGTTCATCCCGCCTGGCCCGGCATAAATCCGGTAGACATGAAAATGCGCCAGCAACTCGGTCAGCGTGCGATGAATGGCGGTCAGCGTATAATCCCGCGTCACCAGGTCCCGCCGTGCAATCCGGTGCAGCGCCACGGATGTGGCATATAGCTCGCTGGCCAGGCTCTCGCGCAGGATCTGCCGCCGCGCCGGGATCGACTCGGCCTCGAATTCGCCACTGCGTCCCGTCGCTTGCGTCCAGATCCGCGTGATCTCCGCCTCGCCCCCTGCATCGTGCAGCACGGCCGAGGCATCGTTCATGAAGTCGTAGCCTGTGGTGCCGTCGATCATCCAGCCGGATGCCAGCCGTTCATGGGTGGCCAGGATCTTCTCCACCCAGATCACCGGCTTTTCGCCCTGCAACCCGGCCGGGCGCTGTTCATACAGCGCATCCAGCCGGCGCCTCAGTTTCCGGCAATAGCCGCGCGGATCGGCCAGGCCATCCACATGGTCAACGCGCAACCCGTCGATCAGCCCCTCGCGGTAGAGGCGAAACAGCGTGGCATGCGTCGCCTCGAACACCTCCGGCAGTTCCACGCGGATACCCGCGAGGCTGTTCACATCGAAGAACCGGCGCCAGTTGATCTCATCGGAGGCCGCGCGCCACCATGCCAGCCGGAAATTCTGCCGATCCAGCAGCCGGTGCAGATGGTCGCGCCCCAGTTCGGTCGCTCCATCATACGCCGCCAACGCTTCCGCAATCGGCTGCGCATATTCCGGGCGCTTCAGCTCCTCGCGCGCCGCCGCGGCGGCCGCACGCATGCCCTCACGGTCGGCCGGCAGATCACTGAACGCGCGCGCCGCTGTTTCCAGCCGGCCGCCCTCGGCCAGCAATACCGATGTGTAGTCGCGCGGATTGATGGGGAAACGGTTGCCGAAGTAATCCACAACCAGCCGTCCGTCCGCCGGGTCGAAAGTCAGTTTCAGCTCGTTGCGGGCCAGCACGGCGCCATAGGCATCGCCCAGAAACGGCGCCAACATCCGGCCGCGCAGCGTCGCATCCGGCGGATCCCAGTCGATATCGAAAAACTCGGCGTAGGCGCTGGCACGCCCCCATTCCAGCACATCCAGCCACCACGCATTATCCGCCCCGCCCACGCCCATGTGGTTCGGAACGATATCCAGGATCAGGCCCATATCATGGACGCGCAACGCCTCCACCAGCCGGCGCAGCGCCGGCTCGCCACCCAACTCCGGGTTGATCTGCGTATGATCGACAATATCGTAACCATGCGTCGATCCGCTGCGTGCCTTGAAGATCGGCGACGCGTAGAGATGGCTGATCCCCAGCCTGGCAAAATACGGCACCAGCCCGGTTGCCCGATCCAGCGGAAAATCCTTGTGAAACTGCAACCGCGCCGTCGCGGTGAGCGGCCGAACGTTCACAAAACCTCCTAAAGGCATAAAAGTTTTTTGCTTCTTTTTTTCAAAAAAGAAGATTCTTCTTTCTTGAAAGAAAGAAGCAAAGAACTTTTAACTATTGCGCGCGCGTTGCAGGAGAGAGAGCCGCTGTGTGGTGGCGGCGTCTTCGAGCAGCACATCAACGCAGACAGGAAGTTTGCGTTGCCAATTGGGATGTTCGTGCAACGTACCAGGCAGGTTGGGCTGTTCCACCAAGGCGAGCACATCCTCCACCGGCAGCATCACCAGCTCGCACGCGCTGCGGCCGACATGCCCGCAGGCCGCATCGGCAACCGTGCCCACATCCTCCACCGTCGGCACATCGCCTTGCGCCGCACCGGATTCACAAAAGGCCTGCCAGATCCGCCGGCGATCCTGGTCACGCTCCGCCGCCGCGGCGGCCGGATCTGGTATGTGCCCAAGCTGGGCACGCCATTCATCGTCTCGCCCGCGCCACCATCCCGCCACAGTGGCCAGATCATGCGTGCTGGTCATCGCCGTGGCCCGGGGCGTCCAGTGATACGGGCTGACATAACGCTGCGCGTGGTCACGCTCGAACCACAACACGCGCATCCCGTCGATGCCGCTCTCGCGCAGCCGGTCCTGGAAACCCTCAGGCACGGTGCCGAGATCCTCCGCCAGAACGATGGCGCGATGGCGGAAGGATTCCAGCGCGATCAGCCGCAGCAAATCGCGCTCCGGGAACGCCAGATACGCCCCTTCGGCCCCGCTCGCCCCGTCCGGGATCACCCACAGCCGGTTCAGCCCCATCGCGTGATCGATCCTGATCCCGCCCGCATGCGCCAGCGCCGTGTGCAGCATCTCGCGATAGGTCGCAAAACCCTGGCGCACCAGCCCAGTGGGCGAAAAGGCCGTCAGGCCCCAGTTCTGCCCGGCACGCTGCAGCAAATCCGGCGGCGCCCCCACCGTCAGCCCCAGCAGCGTCTCCGTCTGCCGGCTCCAGCACTGGCTTCCGCCCGAATCGGTGCCCACGGCCAGATCGCTGATCAGCCCGATCCCCATACCCGCGTCCCGGCAGGCCGACTGCGCTTGCGCCAGCCCCCGATCGGCCCGGTATTGCAGCCAGGCATGGAACGCCACTTCCTCCGCATGCGCCTGCGCAAACTCTGCCACCGCCGCGCTCGCGGGATCGCGAAACGCCTCCGGCCAGTCGCGCCAGTGCCAAGGCCCGCGCCCGCCGGCGAAGAAATGCCCATGCAGCGCCTCGAACACGGCATGCGCGGACAATCGCTTGCCCTGGGCGGCCGCAAACGCGGCCATATCACGCCGCTCGTCACCATCGGGGGGCAGGCGCGCGAACATCCGGCGTAATGCGCCCAGGCGAAAGCGGCTCGCCCGCGGCCAATCCACCAGATCCAGTGCTTCCAATTCCGGGTTCGGCGTATCGATCGCCGCATGCAGCACGTTCAGCGCGGTGCGGCTGGAAGGCGCATAGGGTGAAAACCGGTCCGGATCGGCGCTGAACTGCGCATGCACGGGCGAAATGGCGATCGCATGCGCCCCGTGCCGCGCCGCCGGCGCCGCCAGTGCCGCCAGGGCCGCGAAATCGCCGATCCCGGCATCGCCCGGGCGACGCAGCGCGTAAAGCTGCACCGCCAGCCCCCAGCCCTTCGGCGCATCGATCGCTTCGGGAACCGTAAAGGCCTGGCGCGGCGCTACCGCCACGATTGTCTCGCTCTCCCCCAGAGTCAGCCTGTGATAGCCGGGCTCCAGGATCGGCGGGATCGATGCGCCCCCAGGCCGCGAATCCGCGAACCCGTCGAAGCTCCGGCCATCTTCCAGAAGCAGGCAATACCGGTTCGGCGGCGCCGGCAGATCTACACGCAGCCCGGCCTGCGCCGTGACCAGCGGCGGCAAAACGGCGTGGGAGGCGGTGGCACGGTGCGTGCTGTCGGCGATATCGGCGTCGCTGGCGGCAGGCAAATCCAGCGCGTGCAGCACGGCACGCAAGCTGTCCGGCGAGACCTCATGGGTCACGCCGAACACATCCTTCCACGTGGGTGCCACGCCTGCGGCGCGCGCCAGCGCTTTTAGGGCATCGTCGCTCATTCCGCCTGCGCCAGCCAGGCGATCGTGGTCCGGCCCGGCAGGTTTGCGCTGCCATCCTCGATGCCGCTACTGAAGACCACCCGCCCCGGCTGCGGCTCCAGCGCCACCGCCTCGGCCCCCAAATTGGTCGCGATCGTCAGCAGTGCTGCATTTCCCAAAACCCAACTCCCGACCACCGCATGCGCGCTCAATGCCCGGGCGCCGGCGCTGCGGCAGCCGGGGATCCCCGGCACAACATGCTCCCGCCGCAGCGCCAGCAGAAGCCGGTGCAGCGCAAGCCTCTGCGCGAATTTGCCCTCGCGCGCCTCCGCCGCATCGGGCACCGAGGCGGCGAAGCTGGATGGCGCATTCGGATCAGGGATCAGCGCGCGCTTGGCTTCATCCTGGAACGCGGCGAAATGCGCGAATTCGCGGCGGCGTCCCTCCCGCACCAATTTGGCCAGATCCTCGGTGTGGTCGGTAAAAAACAGGAACGGCTTTTCCGTGCCCCATTCCTCGCCCATGAACAACATCGGGATGTTAGGGGAGAGCAGCAGCAGCGCGGTTGCCGCCGCCAGCGCCTGGGGATCAGCCAACCGCGTCAGCCGCTCGCCCAACGCCCGGTTGCCGATCTGGTCGTGGTTCTGCAGGCAGATCACGAAAGCGGTCGGCGGCAGATCGGCCGAGGGTTCGCCGCGCGATGCCGCGTGGTGGGGCGAGGTCTCGCCCTGGAACACGAACCCCTCCGCCATCGCGCGCGCCAGTTGCTCGGCCGGTTTGGAAAAACTTGCATAATAGCCTTCCTGCTCGCCGGTCAGCAGCACGTGCAGGCAATGGTGCCAGTCATCGGCCCATTGCGCATCGAACAGTTTTGCGTCCGGCCCTCGCAGCAGCGAGGATTTGTTCCCCTCATGCTCCAGGATCAGATGCTTGTCATCCGCAACCCCGGCGCGGATGCAAGCGGCCAGTTCCGGCAGAAACGCCGGCGGCGAGATGGCATGCACGGCGTCGAACCGCAGCCCGTCGAAGCGGTATTCGTTCAGCCACATCAGCGCGTTCTGGATAAAGAAGTCCCGCACTTCCGGGCGCTTGAAGTCGATGGCCGCACCCCAAGGGGTATCCACGCCATCGTCGAAAAATTCGCGCGCGTAGGCATGGAGATACGCTCCATCGGGGCCGAAATGGTTGTAAACGACATCGAGGAATATCATCAGCCCCTCGCCATGGGCGGCATCCACAAGCGCCTTCAACTCTTCCGGCGTGCCATACGCCCGATCGGGGGCATAAGGTAGCACCCCGTCATAGCCCCAGTTATGCCGACCCGGAAAATCCGCGACCGGCATCAGTTCGATGGCGGTCACGCCGAGCGTGGCGAGGTCCTTCAGCGACGCTTTTATGCCGGCAAAACCGCCAAACGCGCCCGGATGCAGTTCGTATATCACCGCCTCGTGCCACGGCCGGTTGCGCCAGGCGGTATTGCGCCAGTGGTAAGCGTGCGGATCAACGACCAGGCTTGGGCCGTGCACATCGTCGGCCTGTGCCCGCGAGGCCGGATCGGGCACCGTCATCCCATCGGGCAGCACAAAACGATACCGTGTGCCCGGGGCTGCTTTCTGCGTGGCTGAAAACCATCCGCCCGTCTCGGCCGTCATCGGCACGGGATCCGCCTCGTCCAGTTTCAGGCCCAGCGAGTCGACCGACGGCGCCCACATTCGAAAATGCGCCGTGCCATCGCCGTTGAGCACAACCCCAAACGTCACAGCGCACCTTCCCTCGGAGAGGCAAAAAAGAAACACCCTTCTTTCTTGAAAGAAAGAAGCAAAGAACCTTCAGCCATTTGCTCGCAGGATAAGGGTCGACAAGGGCGGAAGAACCACACGCACCGATTCGGCAAAATCATGCGAGGCAACAGCCTCCGCCCATACCTGGCCGCCATTACCCAGATTCGAACCGCCATACAGCGCCGCATCCGTGTTCACGATCTCCTGCCAGAGTCCGCCGCGCGGCACCCCGATCCGGTAGCCGTAACGCGGCACCGGCGTGAAGTTGCACACCACCAGCACCGGCGCATCCCCCTGCCGCCCCAAGCGCAGATACGCGAACACGCTTTGTGCGGCATCATTCAGCACCACCCAGCGGAATCCCGCGGGATCGCAATCATGCCGGTACAGCGCCGCATTGCCGCGATACACGCCATTGAGGTCGCGCAGCAGGCTCTGCACGCCCGTGTTGGCCGGGTTATCCAGCAGGAACCAATCCANNAATTTCTGCCAGTCATCCCCTGGCATTTTCCGGATCAGCGAGCCTTTCCCGTAGACCACCTCATCATGCGAGAGCGGCAGCAGGAATTTTTCCGAAAACGCATACACCAGACCGAACGTCATTTCCCCATGGTGCCAGCGCCGGTAGATCGGCTCTTCCGCCATGTAATGCAGCGTGTCGTGCATCCAGCCCATGTTCCACTTGAAATCAAACCCCAGCCCGCCATCGCGCGCCTTGCGTGTCACCCCCGGAAAGGCGGTGGATTCCTCGGCGATCATCACCGCACCGGGCACGCGCTCCGCCATCGCTTCGGATAATTCCTGAAAGAAGCTGATGGCCTCCAGGTTCTCGCGCCCGCCATACCGGTTGGGCACCCACTCCCCCGCCTTCCGGCTATAATCGCGGTACAGCATGGAGGCGACCGCATCCACGCGGATGCCATCCACGTGAAAATGTTCCAGCCAATACAGCGCGCTGCCGATCAGGAACGCCCGTACCTCGTTGCGGCCGTGATTATAGATCAGCGTGTTCCAGTCTTGATGAAACCCCTCCCGCGGGTCCTGATGCTCGTATAGCGCGGTGCCATCGAACCGTGCGAGCCCATGCGCGTCGGTCGGAAAATGCGCTGGCACCCAATCCAGCAGCACCCCCACCCCCGCCGCGTGGCAGCGATCCACGAACCGCGCGAACCCGTTCGGCTCACCCAGCCGCGCGGTCGGCGCGAACTGTCCCAGCGGCTGATACCCCCAGGATCCGCCAAACGGATGTTCCATGATGGGCATCAATTCCACATGCGTGAAACCCATCTCCTGCACATAGGGCACAAGCCGGTCCGCCAGATCGTCCCAGGTGAAATCGCCCTTCTCCGAGCCTGGCAGCCACGACATCGCATGCACTTCGTACACCGACATCGGCGCATCCGGCCCTTGGCCACCACCCCTGGCCTGCATCCACGCCGAATCCGTCCACACCGGCTCGGCCGGATCGGGCACAACCGATCCGGTGGCCGGCGGCCGTTCGCTGGTTTGCGCCACCGGATCTGCCTTCAGCGGCAGCACTCCGCCCCAGGCGGCGACAATCTCGTATTTATAGATAGCGCCTTCGCCCAGGCGGGGAATAAAAATCTCCCACACGCCGGGCCCCACACGCCGCCGCATCGGATGCCGGCGGCCATCCCACTGGTTGAAATCCCCCACCACCGACACCCGGCTGGCATTGGGCGCCCATACCGCGAACCGCACGCCGCTCACGCTGTCGATCACCACCACATGCGCGCCCATGATCCGCGCGAAGTCGCGGTGCCGGCCCTCCGCCAGCAGATAAATATCCACATCGCCGAGCAGCGGCGGAAAACTATAGGGATCCTCGGTGTCCAACGTGGCCAGGCCATACGCGATGCGGAAAAAATACGGCCGCGAACTGGCAACGACCCCGCTCCAGAACCCCGCCGGATCCACCAGCGCCAACTCCCCCAGGCGCATATCGGCTTGCCCGCGCGCCATCACCGTCACAGCGTCCGCACCGGGGATGAACGCGCGGATTGCCGTGCCGCCCTCCACCGCATGCGGCCCCAGCACCGCGAACGGATCGCCATGCCGCGCCTGCACGATGGCCTCGATCGCGCCGCGATCCGGCGCCAGGGGATCCGCCTGCACCCGCGTGATCGTATTCACGTCACCGTTTCCTTCATCCGCACAAGGCGGCTGGCCACGCGCGCAGCACCGGCCAGAGGGATACCGATCCAGGCCGGCCGGTTGGCCGCCTCATACCTGATTTCGTAAGCCGCCTTCTCCAGCAGAAACAAATCCAGCAATGCCGCCTCCGCGCGCGGCAGCACCCAGGGCGCGGGGCTGGCATGCAACACCTCGCGATACGCAGCCAGGAACGCCTCCCCCGCGCTGCGGCGGAACGCCTCCACCAGCGCGCCCTGCCGCTCCGTCGCCTGCCCGGAGCCCGGAACGCGGAACGCCATCGCGGTGGCCGCCGCGTAGTCAAAACTGCGCAGCAGCCCCGCCACATCGCGCAGCGGCGAAGATTTCGCCCGGCGCTGCTCCATTGTCTTGGCGGGTTCACCCTCGAAGTCGATCAGCGTCGCATCCCCCGGCGTCACCAGAACCTGGCCGAGATGGAAGTCGCCATGCACGCGCGTCTGCGTCGCACACCCGGCAGCCTGCCGCGCCAGAAGCCACGCCGCCGTCCGCAAATCATCCGCGCCCGCCACGAAACTCTGTGCCAGATCGCGCGTCGCCTCCTCCGCCCAGTCGGTCACCCGCCCGATCGCGCGCACCGCCAGGTCGATCTGCTCCACCGCACCTTCCGCCCAGGCCTCCACAACCGGCTCATCGGCCGGCGCGGGCGCGAATTCGGGCAGCAGCGATGGCTCCGCCAGCACCGCATGCATCTCCGCAAGCCGCCGCCCGATCGCCTCCGCCAGCGCCAGATATCCGCTCAGCGCGTCATCCACCGTATCGGCCTCGTCCTCGGCTGCCACGTCGGCCGCCGCCCGCTTGAGGTAATCCAGCGTCCATGCCCAGGCATCGCCCTGGTTTCGCACAAACCCCTGCGCCAGCATCAACGTATGTGGAACGTCCTGCTCGTCATACCTGATCACCTCACCCAGCAACGGCGCGATGTTACGAAAACCGCGCTCCGTCAGATACCCCGTCATTTCCGCTTCCGGATGCCGCCCGCCCAAAACCTTGCGCAGGATCTTCACAACCACCGTCTCATCGATGATCAGCGAGGAGTTGGATTGTTCGGCCGAAAGCCGCTGGATCGGCGCATCATCGGCCAGGATGATCTCATCCAGAAAAGCGGATTTACGAAACTCGATCCGTCCGCCCGCAAAACTCAGCATACGCTCCGCACGCAGCGCGGCCAACACATTGCGCGCGAAGAAATCCAGCGCGAACCCATCCGTCAGATACCCCACGATCGCTGTGCGCCGCACCCGCGTCAGCGCCAGTTGCTGGATCAGCGGCCCAGTGATCTGGTCGTCGCGAATAATCCCCAGCGGCAGCGCGTAACGCTCCGTACGATCCCCGATCGTCGCTTCCACCTCCGTCAGCAACGACGCGGTGATCCCCTCGCCAATCTTTACCGCATACGCCATCCGAACGGCACTGATCTTCTCGCCCTTGGATCCAAACCAGCGCCGCTTTTGCAAATACGCCGGCAGCGCCTCGCGCTCCAGAATGCCCCGCCCTGTCGGCTGCAGCACTTCGGCGATATCGCTGCGCAACACGATCGTCGCATATTCCGGCAGGGGGGCCGGGGCCTCGGCGCCGCCCGATGACAGCGAAGCCTGTGTCTCCAGCGCGAACCAGAAGAACGCATATGGCGGCAGCGTTAACAGGTAATTCAGTTGTCCGATCGCGGGGAACACCGCGCCACCCACGATATCGACCGGCGTGCGCCCCGCGAAAGCGGAAAGATCCAGCTCCACCGCCTGCGCCGTGCGCGAGAGATTGCTCACGCAGAGCAGCACCTCATCGCCGTTCTCATCGGCATGTTCCCGCACATAAGCCAATATCTTCCGGTTCGCCGGATACAGGAAACGCTGCGTGCCCCTCCCGAAGGCGCGGTGCTGCCGCCGCACCGCCAGCATCGTGCGCATCCAGTTCAGCAGCGAATGCTGATCGCGCGCTTGGCTTTCCACGTTCACCGACTGATAGCCGTAGATCGGATCCATGATCGGCGGCAGCACCAGTGCTGCCGGATCGGCGCGCGAGAACCCCGCGTTGCGGTCCACCGACCACTGCATCGGCGTACGAACGCCATCGCGGTCGCCGAGATGGATATTGTCGCCCATCCCGATCTCGTCGCCGTAGTAAATCACCGGCGTGCCCGGCATCGACAGCAACAGGCTGTTCATCAGCTCAATCCGCCGCCGGTCGCGCTCCAGCAACGGTGCCAGCCGACGCCTGATCCCCAGATTGATCCGCGCCCGCCTGTCGCTGGCATAGGTCTGCCACAGATAGTCGCGCTCCGCGCTCGTCACCATCTCCAGCGTCAGCTCGTCATGGTTACGCAAGAAAACCGCCCATTGGCAATTGGCCGGGATCGCCGGGGTCTGCCGCATGATGTCGGTAATCGGAAAGCGGTCCTCCCGCGCGATCGACATATACATACGCGGCATCAGTGGAAAGTGAAACGACATATGGCACTCGTCGCCATCGCCGAAATATTGCTGCGCATCCTCCGGCCACTGATTAGCCTCCGCCAGCAGCATCCGCCCGGGCGCATGGTCGTCCAGTGCCGCGCGGATGCGCTTGAGAATATCGTGCGTTTCCGCAAGATTCTCGTTATTGGTCCCCTCGCGCTCCACCAGATACGGCACCGCATCCAGCCGCAGCCCATCGATCCCCATATCGATCCAGAACCGCATCACGGACAGCACTTCCTCCAGCACCGCAGGATTGTCGAAATTCAGGTCCGGCTGGTGCGAATAGAAACGATGCCAGAAATAGGCTTTGGCCTCCTCATCCCATGTCCAGTTGGATTTCTCGGTATCGAGGAAGATCACCCGTGTGCCGGCATATTTGTCGTCGTCGTCCGACCACACATAAAAATCGCGCTCGGGCGAGCCCGCAGGCGCATGCCGCGCCCGCTGGAACCACGGATGCTGATCGCTGGTATGGTTGATCACCAGCTCGGCGATCACCCGAATGTTGCGCGCATGCGCCGCCTCGATGAACCGCCGTACATCCCCAAGCGTGCCGTAATCCGGGTGCACGCCACGGTAATCGGCGATGTCATAGCCATCATCGCGCCGCGGCGAAGGATAGAACGGCAGCATCCAGATCGCCGTCACACCAAGTTCGGCGATATAATCCAGCTTGTCGATCAGCCCGTTGAAATCCCCGATGCCGTCGTTGTCGGAATCGAAAAATGATTTCAGATGCAGTTGGTAAATCACTGCATCCTTGTACCAAAGCGGATCATCGGCCGGAGCGACGGGTGTCTGAGCATTCATAACAAGAATCCATAAGTAAAAGTTCTTTGCTTCTTTCTTTCAAGAAAGAAGATTCTTCTTTTTTGAAAAAAAGAAGCAAAAAACTTTTATCCGTTAGCTTACGCGCTGGACGATAAACGGGTGGTCTGGGGTCAGGCGGAGGGATTGGGCTTCCTGGGGGTTGAAAGGGTCCAGGCTCACCGCCACCCGCACCACATTGCTCCGGTCCGGCGTCGCCTTCTCATAGAACAGGATCATATCATTGGAACAGGGCAGGAATGTCACGCCTCTGTGCGTCTGCAACGCCGGATTGGCCCGCCGGATGCGGTTCAGCGCGGTGATCTCGGAAATAATGTTGCCGGGCCGGTCCCAATCCCACGCCCGAAGCTGATACTTCTCGCTATCGGCATACTCCTCGCGGCCGGGGATGGCCGCCGCCTCGCACAGCTCAAAGCCGTTATACACCCCCCACAAGCCGGAAAGTGTCGCCGCCAGCGCCGCCCGTATCACAAACCCCGCCCGCCCGGATGTCTGCAGGAATACCGGGTTGATATCGGGCGTATTGACGAAGAAATGCGGCCGGAAGAAATCCCCCACCCCACCCTGATCCAGCTCCGTCAGATACGCAATCAGCTCCGCCTTGGTATTGCGCCATGTAAAGTAGGTGTAACTCTGTGAAAACCCCACCTTCGCCAGCCGGTACATCACCTTCGGCCGGGTGAACGCCTCGGCCAGGAACACCGCATCCGGATAGCGCGTCCGCACCTCCCCGATCATCCACTGCCAGAACGGGAAGGGCTTGGTGTGCGGATTATCCACCCGGAACAGCCGCACCCCTTGCGCCGCCCAGAACAGCACCACGTCGCACAGTGCCACCCACAACCCCGGCACCGCGTCGCGGGCGTAAAAATCGACGTTGACGATATCCTCGTATTTCTTCGGTGGATTCTCCGCATACTTGATGGTCCCGTCCGGCCGCCAGGCGAACCAGCCCGGATGCTGCTTCAGCCACGGATGATCCGGCGCGCACTGGATCGCGAAATCGATCGCCAGTTCCAGCCCATGCGCCGCCGCCGCCGCCCGCAAATGCTGGAAATCCGCCAGCGACCCCAATTGCGGATGGATAGCATCATGCCCGCCCTCGGCCGATCCCACCGCATAGGGGCTGCCCGGATCATCCGGCGCCGGCGTCAGCGTATTGTTCCGCCCCTTCCGGTTCGTCGTCCCGATCGGGCTGATCGGCGGAAAATACAGCACATCGAAGCCCATCCCCGCGATGCGCGGCAGATGCCGTTCCACATCCGCGAACGTGCCGTGCCGATTAGGATCATCGCTCAACGACCGCGGAAACACCTCGTACCAGCTCGCGAACCGCGCCCCGATCCGCTCCGCATCCACCGGAATCGGCTGCGTCTCCACCAGGAACGGCCGGTCATCCGCTGCCGCCATCAAGTGCACCACGGCCTGCGAAACCAACACCTCCAGCCGTGCGGCCTCATCACCGTCAAGCCGCGCCAGCACCGCCTCCAGCTCCGCTTTCAGCGCACCCGTCTGCCGCGCCGCCGCCGCCCGCACCAGCGCCTCGCCCTCGCTCAGCTCCGGCGCGATCCCCACGCCGGCCTTCGCCTTCTTGGCAATCTCATCGGCAAATGTGCCGAACCGGTCGCGCCAGGCCGCCACCACATAAGCGTGCCGCCCCAGCTCCTCCAGCGGGAAACCCGCCTCCCAGCGGTCATTGCCCAGCGGCTGCATCGCCACCTCGCGCCACGTTGCCCCACCGGGCGGCAGCCAGCGCAAGGCCGCCGCGATCTCCTCATGCCCGTCGAACACGATGTCGGCCTGCACCCGCACCATCTCGCCCGCCACGGCCTTCACCGGAAACGCCCCGCCATCCACGCAAGGCGTGGGGTTCTCTATCGCCAGCCGCGCCCAGCTGCCCGCACCCTTCGCCGTCTCCGGCGGCACGCCGCCGGGCGCCACCTGCCGCCGCCGCGCCGCCGCGCAAAACACCCGCCACGCGCCGGGCGGCAGCACCAGCTCCGTATCCGGGTGCAGGACCGCGCCGCCCTCGGACAACGCATCCTCAAACGGCCCGAAAACCCCGCCAGAAGCCGGCAGCAGCGCTGCGCCACCTATGCGCAGGCATAGCGAGGCATCCGTGTTCACCACCGCCAGCACCGCCCGCGCGACATAAAGCTGATCCGCCGAATCCCGCTGCAGCACGGCCACCACAGGCCCGCCATCCCCTAAAGGCAGCACCGGCGCCACCGCGCCGCTCAAAACCGGCAGCCGCCCGCGCATCGTATTCAGCGCGCGCAGCACGTCATCCCCTGCCTGATCGGCCTGCATCACATGCAGCCATCCCTGTCCCACTATCGCCGCAAGCGCCGGGATGCGCCGTCCCGCGGGCGCGTGCGGCCGGCCCGGCTCCGGCAGCACCCCATCCACGCCAATCACCGGCGCGTCCACCGCCAGCTCCACCCATGGCCAGGCGGGCACGCACACCGCATCCGCCCCACGCGCCACCAGATCCGCCGCCTCCCCGGGCGTCATCCGCGCCGTCCAGGGCAGCAGCATCGCGCCCGGCAGCGCCTGCCGCAGGGCCGCGAAGAACACCCCGCGCGCATCGGACGGAACCGCCTCCAACCCCAGCAGCCGAAACCCCGTAACCCCGGCCGACTGCCAGCCCTGCAGATGCGGCACCCACCACGCCGCCAGCGCCGCCGCATCGCCCGCCTGGCCCAGCCGGGCTACCGCCGCATCCGCGTTTCGGCCAATCCGCGGATCCAGCCTCACCCGCGGATCCGCCAGCTCGAACGGCGCGCCGGCGGCCAACAACGGCGAGCCCGCAGCCACCTTGTCCAGAACCACGTCCAGCAACAGCCCAACCCCGGCCGCCCGCGCCGCCGCCACCATCTCGCCGGGCGCCGCACACGGCCCCGTCATCGCATGGGTAAATCCCAAGCGAGCTGCCCGCCCGAACACCGCCGCATCGCCGGCCCACGCCACATAAGCAATGCGCAGCCCGGCGGAAACCGCCGCGCCCGGTCTGGCCGTCTCGGTGATATCCGCCATCAAAAGCTCCTCGCCGGGGTGCCAGTGTAGAGCGCGAACCAGGGCGGAGTTGCAGGGGAAGGAAGCGGTTCTTTTTTGAAAAAAAGAACCAAAAAACTTGTGTTCCTTGAGGTACGCACTGTCCCCAGCGTGTCGGATCGCCGGCAAGGCCAAACAGGCAAAAGTTTTTTGCTTCTTTTTTTCAAAAAAGAAGTTCTTACTTTTCCTTAAACACTATCCAGCTGCACCCCGCCCGTCACCGCCTGATACGTCGCGATCGCCAACGTCAGCGGCTCGAACGGCTTGGTGATCACGAAGGCCGGCTCGATCGCATCGCCCGTCAGCAGCCGCTCCGGATAGGCGGTGACAAAAATCACCGGTGCATAATGGCTCCGCAGGATCGTGCTCACCGCATTGGTGCCATCCCCGCCGATCCCGAGGTTGATATCCGCCAGGATCAGCCCTGGCCGCGTGCGCTTGGCGATCTCGATGGCTTCCGCCTCGCTCGCCGCCACCCCCACCACCCGGTGGCCGCAGCTCTGCACCAGCTCCTCCAGGTCCATCGCGATGATCAGCTCATCCTCGATGATCAGCACCTCGGTGGCGGCCGAGGCGCGCAGCTTCTCGCGCGCATCGGCCAGCCGCTCATGCGCGGCGCTTATCTCCATCCCCAGGATGGGGGCCGCATCGTCGGCCGTCACATCCTCCAGCGAGGTCAACAGCAGCAACTGCCGCTGCTTGGTGGAAAGCCCTTCCGGCAGGCCGCCGCACGCCGGATCGGCGCGGCCAATGCCGCTATCAAAAAGCTGAGTCACACCCCAGTATAGCACCTGTCGCGCATCCGTGATCCCGTCCGGCGGCAGGGATGCGTTAGCCAGTGTCTCACGCAGGCAGTCGGCAACCAGCGCATCGCCGGCCTGCTGGCTGCTGGTCAGCGCACGTGCGTAGCGGCGGGCGTAAGGTAGCGCGCGGATCAGGTCCTCGCGGCGAAGGGTGGTCATAGAATGCCCTTATTATGGAAGGTGTCTGACCCAGTGCCGAGCAAGCCTGCGTTCGTGATGGCCGGGTCCTCCGCCGCGTGGGGGGTATAGCATGAATAGCCTCGCCCTGCATAAACAACCGCCGCGCCAGGAACCGGACGATGCCGCCGACCGGGTGCAGCATGCCAGGCCCGAAGCAGCCGCCTCCCTGCGACACGGGTTGGCGCTGCTTCTGCCAGAACTGCGCACCTATGCGCGCTTCCTGGTGCGTGACCGCTCAAAATCGGACGACCTCGTTCAAGATACGGTTGTACGCGCGCTCGCCTCAATCGCGCAGTTCCAAGAAGGCACAAGCCTGAAGGCCTGGGTGTTCACAATCCTGCGAAATGCCGCCTTCGAGCAGGCCCGGCGCCGCCGGCGCGAGGATGCCGCCCTGGCCCTGCACGCCCGCAATACCCCACAGGGCCTTCAACAGCATCACGGCGAAATTGCCGACATCTCCCGCATGCTCTGGACGCTGCCACCAAGCTTGCGCGAAGCGCTCATCCTCGTCGGGGCCCAGGAACTCACCCATGAGGAGGCCGCCCTCGTCTGCCGCGTCCCCGTCGGCACAATGCGCGCCCGCGTCTCCCGCGCCCGCGCCAAACTCGCCGCCGCCTTCGCGGAAGGGGCGCCGCCCTGGGAGGCGTAGAAAAGGAAAAATGTTTTGAAAGAGGAGGCGAATTCATGTTCCGGGGGCGCTGCCGGCGCCCTCGCGTTTACGTGATCGCACCCCATGCAGCGTACCACCCCCCTGCGTCATTGGTATTTTCAGGAAGACGGAGAAACCAATGACCGCCGCGACAACCCAACCGACGTTTCATGACCAGATCATCGCCATCCTGCCCAAATTGCGCATCCAGGCGCTGGCACTGACCCGCAACCGGGCCGCCGCCGAAGACCTCGTCCAGGATGCCGTCTGCAACGCGCTCTCCGCCCAGCAGAGCTTCATCCCCGGCACCAATTTCCCGGCCTGGATGCACCGCATCCTGCGCAACCGCTTCATCAGCAATCTGCGCAAGCGCCGCGACACCACCGACATCGATGATGTGCCGAGCAGCGTCTTCGCCACTGAAGCACCGCACGAAGACCGCCTGGCTCTGAAGGAACTCGCCCGCGCCATGACGCGCCTGCCCTCGGACCAGCGCGAGGCCCTGGTGATGGTCGTGGTCCATGGCATGAGCTACGAGGCGCTGGCCGAATCCACCGGCTGCGCCGTCGGCACCGCCAAAAGCCGCGTGTTCCGCGCCCGCCGCCAGTTGGAATCCTGGCTGCTGGGCGAAACCAAGGAAACCACCAAGACCGCCCGCCAGGCTGCCTCCCTGCTCGCCCGCCGCGTCGCGGAAGGCGAAGCCGCCGAAAACCCAAGGAATTATGCGTGACGCGACTGAGTGATGTGATTACGCTTTAACCGGGAACATAGAGGCGGTCGCCTAAGTCGGGCGACCGCCTGCTTTTGCAGATACCAAGGGTTACGCCCACCCAAATGCCGAAGGTTAAAGACCCTGCTGCGACCCCGGCATCTCCCGTCCCCGGGAAGAAGTCTCGCAAAACCGAGGCTGCCTTCGACCTATGGCTCCAGAAAGGCCTGCACGACATCTACGATTCAGTCGCCCGTGAGCCGATCCCGGACGAATTGCTGAAACTGATCGAGGAGGATCGCAAGAGGTGACCGACACGCCCTCCGCGAACCAGCGCGGGGCTGGTGGTGGAGAAGGCAAGGGTCGCACCGGTCTATGGTCATCAGCCGGTACCCTGTTTGGGCCGATCCGGATCAGGCTGGTCTTGGTCGTGCTGATCGCCGCGGTGCCCCTGCTGATCCTTTCCACCACCATCGCTCTGCAGAACTACCGGCTGGCCCTGGACGCAACGGCCGATACCGCGTCCCGCCTGCGCGAGACCGCGCTGGCCCGCCACGCCTTGGCTATATCCGGCGCACGGCAGATGATGCAGGCGCTGTCCCAGGTGGCCGAACTCACAGATGGCAGCACGCAGGCCTGCCACGACCGGCTTGCCAGCATTCTGGGGCTGCTTGCCAACCGATACACCAATATCACAGCGGCGGATGCCGCCGGCATGCCACGCTGCTCCGGAGCGTCGCTCCCAAATCCGGGCCTGTCGAATGTCGGCAGGGTGCGAAACGCGGCGTTGTATCAGCAGGCGCGCGAGCGCCGTGATCTCGTCCTCGGGCCGATACGCAGCAGCATACTGACCGGCCAGGACGTGATTCCCATCGTGTATCCCATCATCAAGGGCCGTGATGTCGCCGGCTACATCTATGCCGGCATGCGCATCGACTGGTTTTCCCAAAACGCCCAGCCTGCCGTGCCCGATCTCAAGGCCATCTGGCTGGCCGACGGGCAAGGCCACGTCACCCTCGTCTCCACCGCCGGCGCCCACGCGCTGCCGCCGCCCGATCTTCTCAAGCAGCTGCAGTCCGGGCCGGACATCCTGGGCGGCACCTCGCAAGGGGGCCAACCCTACGCCTACGCATCAGCCGTTCTGGGCGATGGCTACAGCCTGATCGTGGCCTATCCTGCCTCGCTGGACAGGCAAGCCGCCAGCGATCTGCTTGTCCGGCGGATCGGTCAGCTCGGCGTCCTGCTCCTGCTTGGCCTCGCCGCGGTTGCCATCGGCGTGCACCTCGCCCTTGTGGAACCGCTCACCCGGCTCAGCCGCGCCGTGCTGCTATGGCGCGACACCGGCCATTTCGACTCGGCACCCGAACGCGCCGGCCCCACCGAACTGCGCGCGCTCGCCGCCACCTTCCGCGATGCCATCGGCTCCATCGCCGAACATGCGGACCGCCATCGCGCCGCGGTCGGTCAGCAGGAACTCCTCATGAAGGAGATCCATCACCGCGTGAAAAACAACCTGCAGATCGTCGCCTCGCTGCTCAACCTGCAAGCCTCCCGCATACGCCTGCCCGAAGCGCGCGCCGAATTCGCAAGCGCCCGCGATCGCGTGCGCGCTTTGGCTACCCTGCACCGGCACCTCTATCTGCAGGGTGAGGTACACACCATCAACATGCCGCTGTTCCTCACCGAGCTCTGCGACCAGCTCTTCCAGGCCATGGGCGAAACAGCCGGCCGCCGCATCAAGCTGAACATCGTGGCAACGCCACTCCAGATGACCAGCGACCAGGCCGTGCCGCTATCCCTGATCGTCACCGAGGCGGTCAGCAACGCCCTGAAATACGCCTTTCCCGGCGGCCGTACCGGCCACGTGAATGTACGCCTCACCTCGGACGGTGAGGCCGCCGACCTGCTGATCGAGGATAATGGCATCGGCATGCCGGCGGGCCATGCCGACACCGAAACCGGCCCCCGGGACGGAATCGGCATCACCCTGATCCGCGGCTTCGCCCGCCAATTGGGCGCTACCCTCACCGTGCGCGAGGATGACGGCACGCAATACAGCCTGCGCATACCCCTGCGCCGGGAAACCGAAAACGCCGAACTCGCCGCCTAGAGCCGTGTGCACCCCCTTACGGCAAACCGCGCCCAAAAAATCAAAAGTCTTTTGCTTCTTTTCTTCGGAGAAGAAGATCNNAATGTGGATTTCCACGCCGCACCAGGACGCGCTAAGACGACCATGACCATGCAGGACACGAAAAAGGCCGCGCGCGCCTGGACCAAACAGCAGACTCGCCTCGGGCTACGCCTGGCCTTTCCGGCCATCGCCTACGGCGCCGCCGGCCTGGCCACCACCGTCGCCCAGGCTTGGTGCATCTCCCGAATCCTCGCTGCCATGTTGCGCCCCGACCCCAGCGTGAATATCCCGCGCACGCTCGCCGCCTTTGCGGGCCTGGTTCTGCTACGAGTGGCGCTGCAATTCGGCGGCGAAATGGCCGCCTTCGCCGCCGGCGCAGGCGGCCGCTGCCGTCTGCGCGCCGATACGCTCGCCCGCATGCTCGCAGCCGGCCCCGCCTTGCTCCGCCGCGCCCATTCGGGCGATCTCACCGCCTCCGTCGTCGATCGCGTGGAGGCGCTCGATGGGCTGTTCAGCCGCTGGGTGCCCGCCTCGATCCTCGCTTTGGCCGGTCCAGCCCTGGTCTGCCTCTGCGCCCTCTTTGTAGACCCGTATGCCGCCTTGGTGCTTCTGCTCGCCGGCTTTATGGTCCCCATCGGACAGGCGGCCGCCGGCATCGGAGCCGCTTCCGCCTCNNCCGCCGACGATCTGCGCGCGCGCACCATGCGCGTGCTGCGCGTCGCCTTCCTCTCCTCGGCCGCGCTGGACTGCGCGATGGCCGTCTCCCTGATTGTTCTGGCCCTACACTACCGCTTTCTGCTGCGCGACGCGGCGGCCCCTTCCGGCATCTCCGTCGCCGACGCTCTGTTCGCCCTGTTGCTAGTGCCCGAGTTTTTCGCCCCGCTGCGCGGCTTCGCCGCCGCCTACCAGGACCGGCTGCATGCCACCGGCGCGGCCGAGGCCCTGCTCGATCTGCCCCCTCTGCCGGCCCTGACACCCTCCGCCCCGATCCGCACGATCGAGGCGCGCGGTGTGGCGCTAGCCTTCGAGAATGTGCGCCTGGCCTGGGACTCCGCGCGGGGCCCGGCGCTCGACGGATTGAGTTTTTTTGTTGCTCCCGGCGAGATGCTGGTGCTGGCGGGCCCCTCCGGTGCCGGCAAATCCACCGTGCTGGAGCTTCTGCTCGGCTTTGTCCGCCCGGATGAAGGGCGCATCCTGATCAACGGCCACGACATCGCCGATATCCTGCCCGAGGCCCTCTCCCGCCTCACCGCCTGGATCGGCCAGCGGCCCATGCTGTTCGCCGGCACCATCCGCGAGAACATCGCCTTCGCCCGCCCCCATGCCACCACAACGGAAATCGAGGAGGCCGCGCGCCTGGCCCGCATCCCCGAATTCGCCGATCTGCTGCCAAGCGGCCTCGATACTCCGATCGGCGAGGGCGGTTTCGGCCTTTCCGGCGGCCAGGCGCAGCGCGTGGCCATCGCGCGCGCCTTCCTGAAGAACGCGCCCCTGCTGCTGCTTGATGAACCCACCGCGCATCTGGATCCGGCAACCGAGGGGGACGTGCTGGCCAGCCTCAAGCGCCTCGCCATGGGGCGTACGGTGGTGATGGCCAGCCACTCGGCAGCCGCGCATGCGTTTGGCGGGCGGCGGCTGGATTTGCGTGACGGACGGGTGGCGGCGGCGCGGGGGGCAGCATGAAGAAAGACTCTTCTTTTTTGAAAAAAAGAAGCAAAAAACTTTTGCCCGTTGGAGCGCGCCTCCCCGGCAGCGCGCGCAAAGGGATAAAAGTTTTTTGGTTCTTTTTTTCAAAAAAGAACATCTTCTGATGCCTCTCCTGCAGATCCTCGCCCTGTGGCGCCACCGCACGCCCCTGCTCCTCGCCGGGCTTGTGCTCACGCTCGCCTCGCTGGCATCCGGCATCGCCCTGATGACGGTCTCGGGCGCGACCATCGCTGCCGTGCTCACCGGCTCCGCCTTCGCGGCCGCGCTCTGGCTGCGTGCCACCGGCCCCGCCCGCGTGATCCTGCGCTACGCCGAGCGCATGGTGACGCACGCCGCCACCTTCCGCGCGCTGGCCGATTTGCGCGTGTGGTTTTTCCGCGG
>PKZM01000124.1 GCA_003133065.1 Acetobacteraceae bacterium | reverse complement strand
TCTTTTTTTCAAAAAAGAACCAATTGCCTTCAACGGACTTGAATGCGAGATGGCGTCGCACGTATCAACGCGGCGTCGTGGTTAATCGAACGCACCCAGAGTTGGCACTGCGCGTGGGGCGCCGGGGCGGGCGACGTGGGCGTATGTGGAGGTTCCGGCGACCGGCTTGTAATTGGGATGGGTCGCTGCCAATTCGGCCTCGTTGCTATCGACCTTCGTGGTGAGCGTGTAGCCAGTGCCGAGTTCGGCGAAGGCCTCGATCACCGCGATATTGCCGCGATAATCCTGCATCGCCTGGCCTGTCTGGCAATAGCCGACGAAGGCGTTCTTCAGCACCTGCGAATGCACGCCGGCGGGAAACCCTGCTGAAAGCGGCGGCGTGGCCGGCGTGAAGAACGACATCGGAAACAGCGGATCGCTTCCGTTATAGGTGAGAGCATATGCAATAAAAGTGTTGTTCTCGATGTCGATGCTCTGGACACGCTTGTCGGTGAAGCCCTCTTCGCCAAACACGATTGACATCCCGTTGGAGTCTGCGCCCGACATGTTTTTCACAAACACGTTGTTACGGGCAACCAGCGTACCGCCGTTGGGAACATCGAGCAGATACGCTTCAGCCTGCGCATAGCCGGACTGCTTCAGGCCACCTTCGAAGTAATTTGCCGTCATCACCGTATGCTGGGCGCGGGATTTGAACAGATGGCCGTAGAACGCGTCGTGCGACCAGGAATTCTGCATGATGACCACGAATTTCGGATCCACCGTGCTGGCATTGATATAGGCGTTGTGCGCCGGGCCGTTGGTGCCGCCGTTATGGTCGATTTCCACCTGGTCGAGCAGCAGATAGCCGGCATTGTTTGGCGTGCCAAAAATACCGTCTGCACCGCCTTGGCTGGAGCCGTTTGCGGTTTCAAAGCCGGAGACCTCGACATTGCTGATCGTGAGGTTTGTCGCCCCATTGATATACACGCCTGATTGGCCGACAGACGCCCCTGAGGTTGCGATCACGTCGATATTTTCGAACACAATACCGGTGCCGCCGGCGAAATACACCGAGGACTGCCCCAGGCTGTTGTTGGAGGCACCGGTGTTGAGCAGGATCACGGGGCGGGTGGCGGCGCCGGCCAGGCCGGTGACGGTAACAAAGTTTGGGACATGCGTGATGCCGGCGGCATAATCGGCGGAATCGTCGGATTCCGGACCGAACCATGGATTATTCGATCCACCCTGGTACACCGCCGGATAGACGACAAAAATGTCGTGCGGATCCCACAGGCGATACGAATACTCCCGGGTGAACGGCCCGCACCCGCTGGCGGCTGCGGCGGCCGGATTTACATGATCGGTACCATCGTTCTTGTAGGTGCAGCCGGTGTTGTCCGAGAAACTTGTGTACACGGCTATTACCTTGCCGCCACGCATCTGTTCGATCCGCGGTGTGCCGCTGGTGGCCGGGGGTGGTTTGGCGGTCATGGCAGAAGGCGTCCATGCCTGGGCGGTTGGGAACGCCGTGGTGCCCTTGCAGAGAGGGGGATTATCGGCGCGCGCGGTGGGCGTGGTCAGCACCCCTGCGCTCAGCACGGTCTGCGCGCAGGCGCCCGCAGCCCGTGCGAGCAAAAGGACCATTCCGAAGGCTGGAACACTGAAACTGCCGCGCCGCATGCAGGCCTCCCCCACGTCATGACACGTCGCCTGCCGCAACCCGGAGGCAGGACCCGAAGCGTCACGCACGCGCGCGGGTTGCATCGCTGGCAAAATCGTGTGTTCGGGTCCGGGTTCAGGGGCGTTTGCGCAAGCTGCCGGCGAAGTACACCCCAACAGTCAAAAGTCTCTTGCTTCTTTTCTTCAGAAAAGAAGGCTTCCTTCCTTACTCCCCAACATCCAGCCTGAAGCAGCCGCTTGCGACGGGATCATCCCGCAGCGCCGCAGTGATGTCGGCCCGGCCAGCAGCACTGGCGACGACGACCACGACGCGCCGAAAAAAGGCGACTTGCCCGCGCGCGCGGGCCTGCACCAGGGCGGCCAATGCCCGCCCCCCAGCGCGCCTGGCCGTACAACAGGCACAGCCAGGCGCGTGGCCCTGGTCCACCTCGAAGGAGGCAAGGCCCTCTCCGCCTTCGAAAAGCAGCACGTCGTCCGGCCCCGCCATGTCGGGCGAGCCGAACACCACAGGCACCCGGGCATCGAGACGAAAACTCATGCTTGATATAAAGATAGCTTTATATATTTATACAAGCCTGATGGACGCGCTTCTCACCGCCCTCTGCGCCGCCGCCGACCCGACGCGCCTGCGGCTGCTGGCGCTGGCGGCCACGGGTTCGTTCTGCGTCAATGATTTCTGCGACATGCTGGGGCAATCGCAGCCGCGGCTGTCGCGGCATCTGAAATTGCTATGCGAGGCGGGGCTGCTGGCCCGCACGCGCGAAGGGGCCAATGCGTGGTTCGAACTGGCGCAGGGGCCGTGCGGGGCGTTGGTGCGGGCGATCCTGACCCATGCGCCCGCGGGCGATCCGCTGCTGGAAGCGGACAGGCGGGGTAGCGCGCGGGTGCTGGCGGAACGGGCGCGGGCGGCTTCCGAAAAATTCCGGCTGCAAGGGGCCGACTGGGATGAGATGCGGGCGCTGGATTTGCCGGCTGCCCAGGTGGAGCGCGCGCTGCTGGCCCAGCTGCCGGACCGCGATCTCGGCCGCGTGCTGGATATCGGCACCGGCACTGGACGGCTGCTGAAATTGCTCGCACCCCGGGCGACGAGCGCGCTCGGCATCGATGCCAGCCGCACCATGCTGGCGCTGGCGCGCGTGCATCTGGCCGGGCCGGAAACCGCGCATTGCTCCGTTCGGCTGGCCGATATGTATGCGCTGCCGCTGCCGGATGAGAGCTTCACCACCGTGCTGCTGCAAATGGTGCTGCATTATGCCGAGGACCCGGCGGCAGCCATGGCGGAAGCGCGCCGCGTGCTGGCACCCGGCGGAAGGCTGGTGATCGTGGATCTGGGCGCGCATGAGCGGCGGGAGCTGATGGCGCAGATGGCGCATCGCCGGCTTGGCTTTTCCGATGCCGAGATGCAGGCGCTGCTGCACCGCGCGGGGCTTTCCGCCCCCCCGCCCACCACGATCCAGGCCCAGCCGGATACGCGCCTGACGATAAAAATCTGGCAAGCCACCGCCCCGGCGCTGGCCGCCCCCACACGAGAACTGGAATTTTCCGCATGACCCGCCCCCATATTCTCGATGCCCTGCGCGATCGCGTTCTGCTGTGCGATGGTGGCACCGGCAGCCGCGTGCAGGCGATGACGCTGGATATCGAGCGCGATTACTGGGGACAGGAGAACTGCACCGATGTGCTCACCCTCTCCCGCCCCGACCTGGTGCGGGAGATCGCGCGTGGCTATTACGCGGCCGGGGCCGACATGGTGGAGACGAACACATTTGGTGGGTCGCCGATCACGCTGGGCGAATTCGGGCTTTCCGAGCGGGCGCGCGAAATCAACCGGCGGGCGGCGGAAATAGCGCGCGAGGCGGCCGACGAATTCGCCGATGGCCGCGACCGCTGGGTGCTGGGCGGCGTGGGGCCGGGAACCAAACTCCCTTCCCTGGGCAATGTGGATTACGACACGCTGGAGGCGGCGCTTACCGAGCAATGCCGCGGGCTGATGGATGGCGGCGTGGATGCGATCCTGATCGAAACGTGCCAGGACACGCTGCAGATCAAGGCGGCGGTGAACGGCGCCAAGATCGCCCGCGCAGAAGCGGGGCGGGATACGCCGATCTTCGTGCAAGTCACGGTGGAAACCACAGGCACGCTTCTGGTGGGGCCGGATATCGCGACGGCGGCGACCGTGGTGCATGCGCTGGACGTGCCGCTGATCGGGCTGAACTGCGCCACCGGCCCGCAGGAAATGGCCGAGCATGTGCGCTGGCTCGCCGCCAACTGGCCCGGCCTGCTGAGCGTGCAGCCGAACGCCGGGCTGCCCGAGCTGGTGGATGGGCAGACGCGCTATCCACTGGCGCCGGAGGAGATGGCGAGCTGGGTGGAACGTTTTGTGGCCGAGGACGGCATCAATCTGATCGGCGGCTGCTGCGGCACCGATGTGCCGCATATCCAGGCGCTGGATGCCATGCTGCGCCGGCGCGGCCAAGGTTTCAGGCCCACCCCCGTGCTGCGCCGGCCCGTTTGGATCCCGTCGGTGGCAAGCCTGTACAGCCAGACGCCGCTGCGCCAGGACAACAGTTTTTTCAGCATCGGCGAGCGCTGCAACGCCAACGGATCGAAGAAATGGCGCGAGCTGCAGGAGGCCGGCGACTGGGACGGCTGCGTCTCCGTGGGCCGCGAACAGACGGCGGAAGGATCCAACAGCCTGGACATCTGCACGGCGTTCGTGGGGCGCGATGAGAAGGCGGAGATGGATGAGGTGATCCGCCGCTTCACCAATTCGGTGAACGTGCCGCTGGTGATCGACAGCACCGAGACGCCGGTGATCGAGAGCGCGCTGAAACTGCATGGCGGCAAGCCGATCATCAACTCGATCAATTTCGAGGATGGCGAGAAGGCAGCGACGGACCGGCTGTTGCTCGCCAAGAAATTCGGCGCGGCGGTGATCGCGCTGACGATCGACGAGACGGGCATGGCGAAATCGGCCGAGCAGAAGCTGGAGATCGCCACGCGCCTGGTGGATTTCGCCTGCGGGCGGCATGGCTTGCCGCAATCCGACCTGCTGATCGATCCGCTGACCTTTACGGTGGCGACCGGCAATGAGGATGACCGGAAACTGGCGGCGTGGACGCTGGATGGCATCCGGATGATCCGGGAGAAATTCCCCGATATCCAGATCATCCTGGGGCTGTCGAATGTGAGTTTCGGCCTCAATCCCGCGGCGCGGGCGGTGCTGAACTCCGTGTTCCTCGATCACGCGGTGCGCGCGGGCATGACAGGCGCGATCGTGCATGTGAGCAAGATCCGGCCGCTGCATCTGATCCCGGAAGAGGAAGTGCGCGTGGCGGAGGATCTGATTTTTGATCGCCGCGCGGAAGGCTACGATCCGCTTTCACGCATTCTGGAATTGTTCGCCGACCGCAAGGCGGCGGAAGCGACCAAGCGCGCCAAATCCGAAACGGTGGAAGGGCGCCTGCGCGACCGGATCGTGGATGGCGACCGCAAGGGGCTGGAGGCGGAGCTGGACGATGCGCTGAAGGCCCATGAGCCGTTGGCGATCATTAACGACATCCTGCTCGGCGGCATGAAGATCGTGGGCGAGCTGTTTGGAGCGGGCAAGATGCAGTTGCCCTTCGTGCTGCAAAGCGCCGAGACGATGAAGGCGGCAGTCGCCTACCTGGAGCCGATGATGACGCGCGTGGCGGGCCAGGAGAAAGGCACCATCGTGCTGGCCACCGTGAAGGGCGATGTGCACGACATCGGCAAGAATCTTGTCGATATCATCCTGACCAATAACGGCTATCGCGTGGTGAATCTGGGCATCAAGGTGAAGCTGGCGGACATGGTGGAGGCCGCGAAGGCGCACCGGGCGCATGCTATCGGGATGAGCGGGCTGCTGGTGAAATCCACCGTGATCATGCGCGAGAATCTGGAGGAGATGTCCCGCCAGGGCTTGGAGATCCCGGTGCTGCTGGGCGGGGCGGCGCTGACACGCAATTACGTGGAGGAGGATTGCGTGGCGGCCTATGCCTCCGGCCGCGTGGCCTATGCGCGCGACGCGTTCGATGGCCTGCATCTGATGGACAAAGTGACCGGCAACGGGTTCGACGATTACCTCTCGGCATTGCAGGCCAAGCGCAGCGGCAAGGCGAAGAACACCAAGCGGTCGCTGGGGAAAGCCGATGCGCGCGCCTGGCATCCGATCGATGTGGCCGCGGTGCAGGCGCGCCGGCGGCGGCTGACGGGCGACGTGCCGGTGATGGAGCCGCCCTTCTGGGGGGCGCGCGTGCTGGAAGCGCCGCCGAAGGCGATCGTGCCATTCCTGAACGAGCGCAGCCTGTATCAATTCCAATGGGGCTTCCGCAAACAGGGCAAGAGCCTGGATGACTTCCTCGGCTGGGCGAAGCAGGAGCTGCGGCCGATCATGAAGCGCATGCTGGCGGTGTGCGAGGCGGACGATATTCTGCGCCCGCAGGCGATCTACGGCTATTGGAAGGCCGCGGGCCAGGGCAACGACCTGCTGCTGTTCGCGCAGGACGGCACCACGGAAGTCGCGCGCTTCTCCCTGCCCCGGCAGCCGCGGGAGGATGGCGATTGCATCGCCGATTTCTTCCGCGACGTGGATGATGCGCAGCGCGACGTCATCGGGTTGCAGGTGGTGACCGTGGGCCAGAAGGCCAGTGACACGGCGCGCGTGTGGTTCGAGGACAACCGCTATCAGGATTACCTCTATCTGCACGGGCTTTCCGTGGAGATGGCCGAGGCGATGGCGGAGTATGTGCACAAGCGCATCCGCGCGGAGCTTGGCTTTGCCGCGGAGGATGATCGGGAACTAGAGAAAATGCTGGCACAGGGGTATCGCGGCAGCCGCTACTCGTTCGGATATCCGGCCTGCCCGCGTGTAGAGGATCAATCCATGCTGCTGGATCTGCTGGGGGCGGAGCGGATCGGGGTGTCGCTGTCGGATGAAGCTCAGTTGCACCCGGAACAGTCCACGAGTGCCATTGTGGTGCTGAATCCGGGGGCGAAGTATTTTTCAGTGTAAGGAAGGTCTTTTTTTCTGAAGAAAAGAAGCAAAAAACTTTTGCCTGTGCTATCGCGGACCGCGCCGGAAGCGTGCGCAAAAGGGTAAAAGTTTTTTGGTTCTTTTTTTCAAAAAAGAACATTCATCTTTCTGATCCGTGGCCACGGGGACTAGGCGATCCCCGACAGCACAAGCCAGAAGCCAAAACTTTTCGACGTCTTCCGCGGCGTGAAAGCGGACTGCTCGCTGCCCGCGGAAGGAATGGCCTGATACCCCAGCATAACATCGGAGAATCCCGCGCTGCGGGCCATGCCAGCCAGATCATCATCCATGACGCCAGAAATATTCGGCTCGGCGTTGTAATGCTGTTCCCATAGCCACATCACGTGATCGAAATCATCGCCGTCCTCCGCGCGCAATGGCACTTCCAGATGGATGGCAACACCGCCGGGGCGCAACAGGCGCCGGCTTTCGGCGATGATGCGCGCCGAGGCTGCGCGGGATGTTTCGTGCAGCATGATTTGGGAAACCACCAGATCAAAGCTGGCATCGTGGAATTTGGTGTGTTCCGCGTTATCCTGAATGAAGTGCACGGCATGGCCCAGCCCTTCGGCGCGCAAGTGGGCGTAGCGCAGCAAGGGTGCACCCACGTCGATGCCCGTGACGCGGGCATCCGGAAATGCGGCGGCCAGCGGCACCGTGTTGTGGCCCACGCCGCAGCCCATATCCAGAATGCGCAACGGCGCCAGGTTGGGGAAGCGGGCGCGCAGATGCGCGACCACGGTGCGCCCGCGGCTGTCATTGAGCAATCCGCCCGCCTTGTTGCCAATGCCAAGCTGGTAGATGGCACCGCCAAGATCGTACAGCGCGCCTGCCTGCATATCGTCATCGCCCCCAGCGCCCATATAGCCGCCGGGCATGCGATGCACATCGGCGCGGACAACATAGTCGGGACCAGACAGATCGCCATCGAGGGTGACGGAGCCTATGGCCTGAGGTGCCAGCGCCTTGAACCGCAGCTTCATCCGCTCCGTATCATGCGCCACCGATTGCCCGACGACGCGCCACATCAAATCCTGCGAAGCCAGCAGCATGCTGCTCCACCCACGAAAATACGGATGCCGCTCCAGCGCCGCGCGCACCGCCGCCCGGCGCTCCTCCACCGAAGCGGCCTCGTCCACAGACGCGGCGATATCAGCCTCGTAAGCGGCCCGATTGCCCTTGGAGAGGCTGGTATGCATCTGCTTGCGGAAATCGGCGATGAAGCGCAGGCGCGACAGAGAGTCCTGCGCTATCTCGGGGCTCTCAGGGTGGAAGCGTGTCATGCGCCCTCCGTGCACGTGCAGCCGGGGAATATTTTGACAAACATCTGGCCGATGCAGCGAAAATATAGCAATGAGGCAAGCAGGTTGCAAACGCCTTCACCCGGATGCTCATGATGGCCGATACAGATCCTACGCACATGAACGGCCCGACCAAGATTTTCGCGGACGACCCGAATGTGGACCGGCTGTTCGCAATGGTGCTCGCGCTGGCGGCCGAAATCAGCAAAGTGGATGAAAAGCTTGACACGGTCTTGCGGCTGCTGGACCGCCACGAGATTGTGACTATGGCCGAAGCGCGCAACTTCGAGCCGGACGCGGAGCAACAGGCGGCGCGCGATGCGGTGCGAAAAATGTTTATCGAAACGCTGCTTGCGCCATTTCAGGCGGCGGCGGATGCGATAGACGGGAAGCAAGGCCTTCTTTCTTGAAAGAAAGAAGCGAAGACCTTTTATTTTTGGGGCGTCGCCGTGATGGAAGCACATAGGCTGGACGGGGATAACCGGCTGAAGCTGGGGGTGTTTGCCTTGAATTGCAGCGGGGGCTGCGCGATCAGCTCGGCACCCGAGGCGCATGCGATCGAGTGGCGGCGGAATGTGGCCATAGCAAGGGAAGCCGATCTTGGGGGCTTCGAGCTGCTGGTGCCGATCGGTCGCTGGCGGGGCTTTGGCGGCATCACCGATTACAACGGCACCAATTTTGAAACCTTTACCTGGGGGGCCGGCATGGCCCAGGCAACTGAGTGTATCGGCATCATGAGCACTTGCCATGTCGGGCTGATCCACCCACTGGTCGCCGCCAAACAGGCCGTCACTATCGATCATATTTCCGGTGGCCGGTATGGGCTGAACATCGTGTGCGGCTGGTCGAAGTCCGAAATGGATATGTTCGGCGCGCCCATGCTGCCGCATGACGAGCGCTACGACTATGCCGGAGAGTGGATCGATAT
This sequence comes from Acetobacteraceae bacterium, assembly GCA_003133065.1. Classification (GTDB taxonomy): domain Bacteria; phylum Pseudomonadota; class Alphaproteobacteria; order Acetobacterales; family Acetobacteraceae; genus BOG-908. Next base: position 41,170 of record PKZM01000124.1, on the reverse strand, counting down.
TGTCCGCAAAGCCTGGACGGCGCAGGCACCGTTCGATTACGAGGGACGGTATCTGAAGGTCCATCAGGCGGTCTCGTGGCCGAAACCGCTGCGTCAGCCGATGCCGCCGCTGATGAATGCCGGCGGATCACCGCGCGGCAAGCGCTTTTGTGCGGAGCATTGTGACATCGCCTTCGTGTTGCTGGAGCCCGGCAACATGGGCTCTACCCGACAGCGTATTGCCGAATACCGCAGTTTTGCGCGCGAGGAGTTCGGGCGCGAGATGAAAGTCTGGGCGAACGGCTATGTGGTGCAGGCCGATACGCAGGCGCGCGCGGATGCCGCCTTGCATCGCTACGCGATCGAGCTCGGGGACGATGTGGCGGTTGAAAACCTGGCACAGGAGCTTGGTGTTGCTGGCAAACTCCCGTCGCGCGAGGCCTACGAAAACTTCAAGTTCCACTTCAAGGCGGGCGCAGGCGGCTACCCGTTGGTGGGCACCGCACAGAGCATAGCCGATACATTATGTGGCCTTGCCGATGCCGGCCTTGACGGGGTCTTGCTGAGCTGGCTCGATTATGCCGAAGGCATTTCCGCATGGAACCGCACGGTATCTCCGCTTCTTAAGAAATCCGGCCTCAGGGCATAAAACTTTTTTTGCTTTTTTTCAAAAAAGAAGGCTTTCCTTCTACTCCGGCACCAGATCAACCTGCAGCGTTACCACATCCTCATCCCCGAACACCTTTCCCCGATGCCCGCGTCCAGTACGATCCTCCGCCAGCATCACGCTGCCAGGCCGTAGCGGGTGATAGGAGACGCCGGGCTCGCACCCGTCATCCACGATGGTGACGCAAAGGCCGCGCAACTGCACCAGCAGGCGCGGGATGTCGCGGGTCAGCCGCCAATCAAAATCATGGCCGGCGGGAAACGTCAGTATCGAAACCCCTGTGGCCCGCGCACGAAAGAAGTAGGGGAGTTTTTCCTCGGCCTGTGACGGGTCGAGGGTTTGGATGTGGCTGCGCCCGTCTTCCCCTGTGAACAGGTGGATGAAGTAAAAGCCAGCCGGGGCGCCTGCGCTGCGCAGCCATGCGGCCCCGGTGCCAGCGGAATAAGGTATGTCGATCAAGATGAAACTCCCTTCAGGCCAAGATTCCCCGGATTTAACATGTTTTCCGGATCGAGTGTCTGCTTGATATCCTGCAACAACCGCCGCGTGCCTGGGCAGAGCAATTCGGCATAGCGGAAAAATTTCGAGGTGTGTACGTGTACAGCGCCAAGATCTTGGAAAAGATCACGCACCTCGTGGCGCATATGCGTGATGAAGACGCGGTTAGCGGGCTTTTCCGGTATCAGACGGAACTTTTCTGCTTCCCCGGAATCGATGTGACGAAGTGCCAGTTCACTGACCTTGTCGCTCCACCAGAATAGTGGCTCCAACTGGAAGTGATACGGGTTGGCGGTAACAAAACTCGCAATCTTTACGTCATGTGCGATGAACTCGGCTTCATGCGCATTGAGAAATTCACGCAATTTTTCGGTGGCCTCGGCGGCGCGCGAAAGCGGGAACACGGCGTTAGTGGCGATCCAACGATCTCCCGCGCGGCTGAGGCAACCGCGCACGCTCAGCCGCTGTGCGCCCAGCCCAGCGGCGATGGATTGCGGTAGTTCATACCCACGCCGAAGGCAGATATTACGTGCGCGCAAGATGCCGGCTTGCGCGGCGGCTTCATTCAGCTGGTCGCAGCGCAGGTGCAGGGTCCAGCCGGAGGTGAGGGGGGCGGGCGTACCCGTTTGCACCTCAATCACGATGCGGGTGAGGGCGGGGTCGAAGCCGCTGCGCATGGAGAGGTAATCGCAGTTGGAGAGAGCAAGCATGGTCAGGATGAGATCAGGCTCCGAAGAAAAGGCGAACGACGCGAAACCGCTTGCCTCCGGCGCCGGCGAAATATGCAGCGAGATTGCGGTTTTTATGCCGAAAGCACCGGTATCTCCGAGGAACAGGCCGGTGAGGTCGGGGCCGTAATCGCGCCAATAGGGCGCGGGCGCGGCCTCGCGTGCCCAGGAACCGGTGCGGATCATATCGCCATTGGCGCGCACGGCCTCGATACCGAGCACGCCTTTCATGCCCCCGGTGACATTGTGCGCCATGGCGCCGCCCACGGTCGCAACGCTGCCCGAGCCGGGGATCGTGAAATCGCAGACCATCTCGTGCGCCGAGAGAGCATCGACAATCTGCTGCCAAGTGCAGCCGGTTTCGGCCACCAGATATCGGTCCTTCGGATTTATCTCGCGGATCCGATTCAGCCTCTGCATATCGAGTAGAATGGCCGCGTTGCCTTGCGGGACATAGGACCGGCCGGTGGACATGCCGCCGCCGCGTATCGCAATCTCCCGACCGCTGCCCGCGAGCATGCGGATGATTGCCTGCACCTCCTCCGCTGAGCCAGGGGACACAACGATTGCAGCCGTGCCTGCACCGTCCCAGTAGAAGAAGTCGCTGCTGAAATAACGGCGCTCGGCCTCCTCGGTGATCACATGAGGGGGGCCGACAATAGATGCCAGGTCCCGTAGCAGGGAGGTTTCGGTTTCAATGCCAGGCATCATGTTCTGCCAACCTCCTCTGCTGGTGCGGTGCGCAGCATATCGGCGGCCATGGTGCGCCCCAGCCCTGTACGGTTGGCAAGGCTCAGCTTCAGGGCATGGCGTGCGCTAAAATAGCAGGCAGATGACAGCACGAGGAAGGGTGCCGCAACGATCAGGATGGATCGGCCCACCATGCTGTCATCGCGAAAAACATGTTCGGTGCAGATTGCCACAAGCAAAGGCCCCAGCACGCCGCCGATCATTGTGCCGAACAAGCTCAGCAGCGAGACAGAAAGGCCGCGCATGTCGTTCGGCATCATTTCCGACAGCGCACGCAACATCACGATGCTGACCATCGGGCTGACCAGGATCATGGACGCAACCAGCATGGTAGCAAGAAAGCTGCCTGAAGCGAGCGTCGCCGCGGCGGCCGGCAGGGTGCACAGCGGCAGAATGCCAAGGATCGCCAGTTTCGCGCCCGGCGTGGCATGAACTGATCGCACATCCAACAACTGGCCGCTGAGCAATGCGCCGGCGGCGCCGGCGATGATGAAATTGGTGCCAAAGCCCTGTGCCACCGCTTGCGGGCTCAATGCGTATTGCCGCATGAGCATCGCCGCCGACCAGTTCACCATCGCCCAGGTCGCCAGCGAAAACGCCGCGAACCCTAGATACAGAAACAGGAAAACCGCAGCGTTGTCGCGCAGATAGTTCGCGATCGGGCGCAGCCTGTAGCTGCTTGCTGCATTCACCGCCACGCCTCTGCGTGCCGGCTCCGGCTGAAAGGCGAGGCCGCCTATCAGAAAAATGCCCAGTGCGCCGGCAATGACGAAGGCAATGCGCCAGGGAGCCGCGTGGGCTGCGCCTGGGAAGATCGCAAACGTGCCAAGCGGCGCCTGCTGTAAAATCCAGCCGATCAGTACGGCGGAAAGCCCGGCGGCGATCGACCCTCCCAGCAGATGCAGGCTGATCGGGCGGCCTCGTCGGGCGGGCGGAAAACTATCGCTGATCAGTGGCATGGCACAAGGCCCGAGAGTGGCTTCGCCGAAACCCACGATCATGCGGCCGGCGAACAGCCATCCATAGCTGGGGGCAAGTCCGCTCGCCAGTGTCGCGGCGCTCCAGATGAAGCTGCCGAGCATCAGCAGTTTTACCCGGCTGACGCGATCCGCAATCAGGCCCAGCGGCAGGCCGGCCGAGACGTAGAAGATGCTGAATGACAATCCTTGGAGAAGGCTGATCTGCACATCGGAAACCGCCAGGTCGCGGCGGACGGAATCGACCAGGAAGTTGAGCATCGAGCGGTCGATGGTGTTGAGGATGCTGGCGAGGAACAGGATGGCGACCAGGCTCCAGGCGGCGGCGCGGCTGGGATAGGGGGATGGGGTAAGCGCGCGCAGCATGGGCTTTAAGGCTGTTCTTTTCTTGAAAAAAAAGACCAAAAAAAACTTTTGCCCTTTGAGACGGGACTGCGGGACGGGCTTGACTCAAAGACAAAAGTTTTTTGCTTCTTCTTGTCAAAACAGAAGACCTTTCTTCCTTTCATCCTCTCCACACCAGCCACGCCGCCACCCCCGCAATCACATTCACCGCCCCCAGCATGGCAAAAGGCGCTGCACCCGAAACGAGGTCGAACAGCAGCCCGCCGGCGAAGGCCAGGATCAGCACACCGAGCGAGCCGCACATGCTGAACACGCCGATGGCGGCGCCGCGCAACGCCGCCGGCGTCTGCTCGCCCAGCACCGCCTGGCCACACACCACGATTGCGGTTTCCGCCGCCGCAATCGCCCCGACCAGCAGCGTGGCTGGCCAGTGCGCGAAATCATGCACCGCCAGCAGCAGGATATTGCCGGCGCCGGCGAGCCCGAGTGCGGCGGCGAGTGCCGCCATGCGGCTGATGCGGTCGGCGGCGAACCCCACGATGCAGGCGCTGACCATGCTGCAGATCGTTACCGCCGAGAGCAGCGATCCGGCGCTGTGCATGGCATTGGCTGCGGCGATGCCGGCTGTGCCAGCGGAACGCATCACCCAAAGCGAGAGGAAACCGCTCATAATCGCGGCGTCACCGCGTGCGACGAAGGCGACCGCCACGACCATGATATAGGCCGGATGGCGCCGAATATGCGCGGCTATCCGGGCAAGCGACGCGAACAGGTGGGTCCGCGCGGACGCGGCTGGGGCGGGTTTGCGGGCAAGCCCCCGCCACGCCAGCACAGTGCCGACAACGCCCAGGGCGGCAGCGGCGCGAAAGGTAATCTGGCCGGCCGGGACGGCCCCCACGCCCCTTGCCACCAGCCAGGAAGGCAGGCGCGCAGCGATGGTGGCGACGAGCAGCAGAATCGCCAGTTGCTGAGTGATCAGCATCAGGCCGAGAAATTTGCCCCGCGCCGCGTTATCCGGATAGTCCGCGGCGGTTGCAGCTAGCGTGGCCGTTGTGGCGGCCGTTCCCAACGCGAACACCGCGCGTGCGCCGAACAACTGCAACACGGTGGCGGCAGCCGAAACCAGAGCCAGCCCCACCGCCACCACCAGCAGGCCGAAGGCAAACACCGCGCGCCGGCCCACCCTATCCGACAGCGCCCCGATCGGGCCGACGCAGGCCAGCACCAGGATTTCCTGCATCACCGCAAGGTGGCTGGTGAGCCGGCCGGTATCGGCGGGGGGCACCGCGATCTGGCCATGCAGCAGATAGGGCTGCATGAAATTCACAAAGACATACAGGCTGAGGCTACAGATGGCGACGCAGGCAAAGGCCACCACGTGGCCGGGCCGCACGCCTGGCGCAAGCATGATCGGGCCGAGCCGCGCCTGCGTTACCTTCGGCACATCGCGTATGTCATCATGCCACGTCGCGCTCACGCCGCATTATCTCTCCGCATGAGAGGCTAGACAGGCGAGACGGCTGGCTATCCGCATGCCGGACGGGGTTGGGACATAACCCGCCCCTATGGCGCAGGCTTCCCGCAAGTCCGCGACAGCCCAGCAAAAGTTTTTTGGTTCTTTTTTTCAAAAAAGAACATTCTTTTCTCAATACGCCGAATACGCCGGCATCACATCCGCCGAAGCCCACACGCGAATGAACGCACGGCGCGCCGCGGCGGCCTCGCTACCCCGCTTCTCTGCGGCCAGAGCCTGGGATAGCCCGAGCAAGGCCCATCCATTGCCCGGCTCGCGCCGCAGGTCTTCCCGGTACACGGCTTCAGCCGCCGCTTGCTGGCCGTTCTCGAGCAGAGCGCGGCCCAGAAGATGGCGCACGGGAAGAAACCAGTCCGCCGGCTCGCTATAGGCCAGTGCGTCCTCCGCGGCGGCGGCTTCCCGCAGCAGGGCGATGCGCCGCGTCTGATCGCCATCCGCGCCGGCAAGCCGCGCATCCAGTGTCAGCAGGGCCAGGTGGAACACCGGCGGTGCCCGGTTCAGGCCGGCTTCGTCGCCGGGTTTGGCGCTCTGCGTCATGCGTGCGAGGGCATCGCGGGCAGCCCGTGCTTCGGGCATCCGGTGCAGTTCCACCAGCGCGTTGCCGCGCGCCCACAGCCACGCCGCGGTAAGTCCCGGCAGGCCCGCGGCGGGCGCCGGCTCGTTTGCCAGATGCTGCCACAACCCAAAGCGAACGGGCACCGTGTAGACCATGCCGGTGACCCAGGGCGAGGCGCCCCCTTGGCGGAGCAGGTCATCGGACACGATCTGGCGCGATTTGGCGATGGCGGTCATCGCTTCGTCCCGCCGCCCGATGGCCGCCGCGGAGAACGCCTCGAACTGCCAATTATGGGCGGTGTAGCCGGCATAGTAATCCAGCGGCGCGGTGCGTGCGAAATAGGCCAGGTCCGCGCGCGCGGCCTGGGCATTGGTGGAGGCGGACTCCGCATAGCGGCCGACTCGCTGGAAGATGTGCGCGGGCATATGCACCAGATGCCCGGCGCCGGGCAGCAGCGTGCCCAGGCGCTCGGCCGCCGGCACGGCGCGGGCCGGATCGGGCGAGGCTTCCACCGCGTGGATGTAGTAGTGGTTGGCGCCGGCGTGGTGCGGGTTGCGCGCCATCACCCTCTCCAGCATGGCCAGGATCGCCAGCGTGCCCGGGGCCGGTTTGCCATCCAGCGACCAGAGCTGCCACGCATGCACGCCCATGAGCGCCTCGGCGGCGAGCGTGACCACATCGTCGTCATTGGGATAGGCGCGTGCCACATCTTCCATCGCGCCGGCGTAGCTGGCCTGAACTGTGGCGTATTGCGCCTCGCTCAGCGCCCGGCCATCGGGGTAGCGGCGGGCGAGGGCGGCGATCAGCGCCTGTTCCACGGGGCTGGCGTGCGGCGCCAGCGCCTGGGCGCGCTGCAAGGCGGCGAAGGCCACCTGGCCGCGCGGCGCGGACATCAACGGCAGGTTGTAATTCGGCCCGATGGTGAGGGCCACGCCCCAGAAGCACATGGCGCAGCTGGGATCGAGCTGCGCGGCGCGGGCGAAGGATCGTGTGGCTTCATCGTGGTTGAAGGCCCACAGCCAGGCCAGGCCCTGATCGAAATAAAGCTGCGCCTGCGGCGAGCGCGTGGTCACGGTGCGGTGCACGGTGCCGAGCCCATCGAACAACTGGGCCCCGGCCGCCCAGCCTTGCAGCGTTTTCGGCACCTCCGCCTGCGCCGGCAGGGTGGGCACATGGCATAACCGCCCGATGAGCGGTGACGATGACGGCGTGGCCACGCCGCCGCCCAAGGGAGCTGCCCCCAAGGCAAGCATGGCGGTGGCGGCCATCGCGGCACGGGACAGGATACGATAGGGGCGGGGCGTCATGGTTCTCATGCGCCAATGATCCGGCTGCGGCAGACGCCGTCAATACCAGGCAACCCAGCTTCTTATGCGCCGGGCTCATCCACCGTACCCGCCAACACGACGGGGTGATGCCGCACCGGAAAGTTGACGGACCGGGCGATGAAACACATTGCGTGCGCACGCCCGTGCAAGGCCTCCGCCAGCGCTATGTCGCATCCGGGCGCCACCCTGACTTGCGGCCGCAGTACCGCCGAGATGACGTGGCCGGAACCATCCGGAGCCTCGGCCATCGTGGCTTCCGCCGCATCCTCATAGGCGGTGACGCAGATGCCGGAGGTGGCGCAGAGGTGGAGATACCAGAGCTGATGGCAGGCGGAGAGCGAGGCCAGCAGCAACTCCTCGGGGTTCCAGCGTGCCAGGTCGCCGCGGAAGGCGGGGTCCGCTGATCCATCGATTGGTGATTTGCCCGGCGCGGTGATCCGGTGGGCGCGGCTATAGCCGGTGTAGGTGGCAGTGCCGCGGCCGTCGTTGCCGGTCCAAACCACGGTAACCGTATAATGGTGCTGCTTCATCCCAACCCAGCCTTGCCGCTTGCGTCAACCACGCCCTTGCTGCTTTCTGGCCCTATGCCGGACAAGCAGCCCCACACAACCCCACGTGCCGAAGCCGAAGCGGAAGCCCGCCGCGCCCGGGAAGCCGCCGCCCTGCGCGAAAACCTGCTCCGCCGCAAAGCCCAGGCCCGCGCCCAGCAAACCCGGTCCGATACCTCGCCCACCCCAGCCCCGTCTGAAACCTGACCCAATGCCCATCATGCCCGACCACTGGATCCGCACCATGGCCACCACCCAGGCCATGATCGATCCCTTCGTGGAAACCCAGAAACGCGATGGCGTGATCAGCTATGGCCTTTCCAGCTACGGCTACGACGCCCGCGTGTCAGACGATTTCCGCGTGTTCACCAATGTGGATAGCGCCATCGTCGACCCGAAAAACTTCTCGCCCGACAGCTTCGTCACGCGCCGCGCGCCGGTGTGCATCATCCCCCCCAACAGCTTCGCGCTGGCGCACACGGTGGAATATTTCCGCATCCCGCGCGACATCCTGGTGATCTGCCTGGGCAAATCCACCTACGCCCGCTGCGGCATCATCGTGAACGTGACCCCCCTGGAGCCCGAATGGGAAGGACAGGTCACCATCGAAATCAGCAACACCACCCCGCTGCCGGCGAAAATCTACGCCAACGAAGGCATCTGCCAGTTCCTGTTCCTGCGCGGCGACACCCCCCCCGAAACCAGCTACGCGGACAAGGCCGGAAAGTACATGCATCAACGCGGTGTGTCATTACCACGGCTCTAAATAGTCAAAAGTTTTTTGCTTCTTTTTTTCAAAAAAGAAGAATCTTCTTTTTCTGAAGAAAAAGAAGCAAAAAGACTTTTTGTTCATTAGGAATACAACTTGGATAGAATTCGTATTAAGGGTGGCAGGCCACTGAGTGGCACGATCGACATACGGGGGGCAAAAAACGCAGGCTTGCCGCTGATGGCGGCGGGGCTGCTGACCGATGATTACCTTACCCTCACGAACGTGCCGCTGCTCGCGGACCTCGATACCATGGGCACCCTGCTCGCCCAGCATGGTATCACCGTGGAAAAAGCCGACCGCGCCATCACGCTGGGCGGCCGGATCACCAACACGCTTGCGCCATACGACATCGTTCGCAAGATGCGCGCCTCCATCCTGGTGCTGGGCCCGTTGCTGGCCCGCTGCCGGGAAGCGCAGGTCTCGCTGCCCGGCGGCTGCGCCATCGGNNGCCGACATTGTGTTCCCCTTCGTCTCCGTCGGCGCCACCGAAAACCTGCTGATGGCGGCAACGCTGGCAAGCGGCCGCACCACCCTTTCCAACGCCGCGCGCGAGCCGGAGATCATCGATCTCGCCGATTGCCTGGTTGCCATGGGCGCCCGCATCGAAGGCATCGGCACGGACCAGCTCACCATCGAAGGGGTGCCCGCGCTGCACGGCGCCCGCCACAGCATCGTGCCGGACCGCATCGAAACCGGCACCTATGCCTGTGCGGCCGCCATCGCCGGCGGCACGGTCACGCTGCTGGGCGCCCGGTTGGACCATATGGCCGCGCTGAGCGTGGCGCTGGCCGAAGCCGGGGTGGATATCACCGAGTGCGACGGCGGCCTGCTGGTGCGGCGGCTCAATGGCCTGCACGGCACGGATGTAAAAACCGAAGCCTATCCGGGCTTTCCCACCGACATGCAGGCGCAGTTCATGTCGCTGATGTGCGTGGCCGAGGGCGCGGCGATGATCACCGAAACGATCTTCGAGAACCGCTTCATGCACGCGCCGGAGCTGAACCGGATGGGCGCGCGCATCAACGTGCACGGATCATCCGCCATCGTGCGCGGGGTAAAAACCCTTACCGGCGCGCCGGTGATGGCGACAGATCTGCGCGCCAGCGTCTCCCTCATTCTCGCCGGGTTGGCGGCACGAGGGGAGACTATCGTCAACCGCGTCTATCACCTCGACCGCGGCTATGAGGCGGTAGAGCGCAAGCTGGGCGCGTGCGGCGCGGATATCGAGAGGATATAGCGGCGCACTTGCGGCGCCATGCGCAACGCCCTATCGGCCTTGCATGCGCGTTTGCATCTATACCTCGATTTACGGTCATTACGATCATCTGCAGCAGCCGGTGGCGCAATCGATCGACTGCGACTTCCTGTGCTTCACCGATGCGCCCTGGCCGGCGCGGGACGGCGCCTGGCAGGTTATCCGCTCGCATCGGAACCGCAATTTTCATCCGCGGATGCGCGCGAAGTATTTCCGCTGTCTCAACCACGAGGTTTTCCCCCATGGCCGGCTGGCCTGGCGCTACGCCCCGTTCGCGCGCCGCCCGCGATATGATTACATCATCTGGATCGACGGCTGCATCCGAATCAAGTCGCCCAGCTTCGCCGCCGAATTTATTGCCCATGTCGGCGACCATGGCTTGGCGATGTTCATCCACCCGGACCGCGACTGCATCTACGACGAACTGCAAGCCTCCATCGGCATGCGCAAATACCAAGGGCTTAAGCTGGCCGACCAGGTGGCGGCGTATCGCGCCGAGGGCTACCCCGACCATGCCGGCCTGATGGCGACCGGCCTGATCGCGCGGCAGGTGGGGCATCCGATGCACAAGGCGGTGAATGTCGGCTGGTGGGCGGAAAACCGAAAGTGGACCTATCAGGATCAGCTTTCGCTGCCCGTCGTGCTCTGGCGGCTTAACCACGCGTACGATCCGGTGCTGCTCAATTTGTGGGACAATCCCTGGTTCGACAGGCTGGAGCACACTTCCGACCTATGACCCCACCTATCCGGGCGCTGGTGGCGCGCCTGCGTGCCGGTTTTCCTCGCACCTCAGGCAGACCGCCTGCCTTCGCGCCCGGCCAGTCGGTCCTGATCGTCGCTGAGTTGCGTATCCCGCAATGCGCCAAATATCGGGTTCGCCAGAAACAGGCCTATTTTGCCCGGCTCGGCGTGCCCTGCCACGTGGTGGATTGGCGGCATACGGCAGACTGCCTCGCTGCCGCAGCGTCCGCCACGCAGGCCATCCTCTACCGCGTGCCGGCCGACCCGCCGGTGCTCGCGCTGATCGATACGTTGCACGCGCGCGCAATCCCCACCGCCTGGGAGGTGGACGATCTGGTCTTCGACGAGGCTGCCATCCGGCAGAACAGCAACCTTGCCAGCCTTGATGCTGAAACCCAGGCGGGCGCGCTGACCAATGCGCGCCTGTATCGCACGGCCATGCTGGCTTGCGGCGCCGGCATTGCCAGCACGCCCGCGATTGGCGCCGCCATGCGCGAAGCTGGGATTGACCAGGTAACCGTGATCGAGAACGCGCTGGATGCGGAAACCCTGGCCCTTGCCGCCCATTTTCGCGGCCAGCGCGCGGCGCGCCGGCACCCCGGCCTGGTGATCACCTACGGCTCGGGCTCCACGCACGACGCGGATTTCGCCCAGGCCGCCCCAGCGTTGCTGCGCCTGCTGGCGCGGCGCCCGGACACGCGCCTACGTATTATCGGCGACCTCACGCTGCCGGAGGGGTTCGCGAGTTTTGAGGATCGGGTGGAGCGGCTTCCGTTCGCCTCGTTCGCCCGCTACCTCGGCCAGCTCAGCGAGAGCGACATCGCCCTGGCGCCGCTGGAACCGGGTGCGTTCAACGACGCCAAGAGCAACATCAAGTTCATCGAGGCCGCTTGCCTTGCCATTCCTACCATCTGCTCCCCCCGCGCCCATTTCGCCGGTATCGTCCGGCAGGGCCGCAATGGCTTCCTCGCCGAGGGCGAGGAGGCGTGGCTATCGGCCCTCACAACGCTGGCAGGGAGCGCGCGCCTGCGGCGCCGGATTGGCAAAGCGGCTCTGCGAACGGTGTTGAAGGCGTATGGTCCGGATCGGATCGCATGGAGGCAGGTTGCACCCCTGCTGCGGCCGTCCGTGCGGGCGCCCGCGGGCAATGGGTGAGTTTGTATCGCTCATATCGGCCGGAGTTGGCCGTCCGTCGGCGGATGGACTTCGGGGAGCAGACTCTGAAAGCTGACGTTCATTTACCAGCGGCTCGAAAGCCCGCTCTTGACCCGCAGCAGGCGATCCTTGCGGCCGCCGCGGTCATGACCTCGAATTGCAGTTCTACGGCCAGGACGTTCGGCATGCTTGCGTTGCCGGCGGGAGCTGGTTAAAACTGAACCATATGGTTCAGTATGTAAGTTCTCCCCTCGATCGCTCGTTTTCGGCGCTGTCCGATGCGACCCGCCGCGGGATCATCGATCAGCTTGGCCAAGGGGACACGTCGATCAGCAGTCTTGCGGACCAGTTCCAGATGACGCTGACCGGAATGAAGAAGCACGTCCAGGTTCTGCAGCTGGCGGGGCTCGTCGTCACGCAGAAGGTCGGGCGGGTGAGAACCTGCAGGCTTGGGAAACGCGGTCTCAAGGCGGAGGCGGAGTGGATCGAGGCGCACCGCAAGCTCTTCGAGGCCCGCTTCGAAGCATTGGACGAACTCATCAACGACATGAAACAGGAGGGAAGCGATGAATCAGCCAGTTAACAGTGCAGGTTGGGCGCAGAACCGCACGTCAGTCGAGCGCAAAGGGGATCGCGAACTCGTCGTAACGCGGATATTCAATGCGCCGCCGAGCCTCGTTTTCAGGGCGTGGAGCCAGCCCGCATTGTTCCAGCGCTGGTGGGTCCCAAAATCGGTATCGGGCGTTTCGCTCATATCATGCGATATGGACGTCCGTACGGGCGGCAAATATCGGCTGGAATTCGCCGCCGGCGGTTCCGATACCATGGCCTTCCACGGCAAGTATCTCGAGGTTGTGCCGAACGCGCGCATCGTCTGGACCAACGACGAGGGCGAAGAGGGCGCGGTCACGACCGTGACCTTGCAGGACCTGGGCGGGAAGACGTTGCTGCAATTCCACGAAATCTATCCGGCCAAAGAGGCGCTTGAGGAAGCTCTACAAGGCTCGGCGGCCGGATTGCCGGAACAGCTAGAGCAGCTCGACCAATTGCTTTCCAGCATAGGCGAATAGCGCAGGTCGGGACACGCGCCTGGGGGGAATGTCTGCTCTTGGGAGGTGATTCACCCGCATTTCCGGCCGGAGCGGGCGCATAGCGCGCCCCCCAACTTTGAGGCAAACACGGCCTGTGCTAAGCGCCGCCGCATGTCGGCACCCTATCCTGAAACCGCACTCGCGCCCGAGGCGACAAGCCCGCTGATCCTGGCCCTGCCCAAGGGCCGAATCTTGGGCGAATGCGGACCTTTCCTTGCCCGCGCGGGCTTAGTGCCCGCGGCCGACTATACCGATGAAGACAGCCGCCGCCTGCGCTTCCCCACCAACGATCCCATGCTCGATGTGGTGCGGGTGCGGCCCTTCGATGTGGCCACCTTCGTCGCCTACGGCGCCGCCCAGATCGGCATCTGCGGCGCCGATGTGCTGATGGAGTTCGATTACCCGGAGATCTACGCGCCGCTCGATCTGGGTATCGGCGCCTGCCGCGTGAGTGTCGCGGCCCCCGCGCATGAGGAGATGGACGATCCGTCGCGCTGGTCCACCGTGCGCGTCGCCACCAAATACCCCAATACCGCGCGCCGCCATTACGCCGCCCGCGGCATCCATGCGGACGTGGTGCATCTGAACGGTGCGATGGAACTGGCCCCGGGCCTGGGCCTCTCCCGCCTGATCGTGGACCTGGTGCAGACCGGATCCACGCTGAAGGCCAACGGATTACGTGAAACCGAGGTGATCGCCCAGGTGACGAGCCGCCTGATTGTCAACCGCACGGCGCTGAAGACCCGCCCGGAGGAGATCGGCGCCTGGATCGCCCGCTTCCGCGCCGCCATCGCCGCATGAGGCGGCTTTCCACCAGCGCCGAGGATTTCCCCGCCGCCTTCGCCGCTCTGCTGGATGAAGCCCGCGAGACCACGGCGCGGGTGGATTCCGTGGTGGCCGGGATCATCGCCGCCATCCGCACGGGGGGCGACGACGCGCTCTGCGCCTTCACGGAGAAATTCGACCGCCTGCGCATCACGCAGGCCAGCCTGCGCATCACGCCAGCCGAGATCGAAGCCGCCACCGCGAGCACCCCGCCCGAGTTGCGCGCGGCCCTGGATGTGGCCGCCAGTCGCATCGAAAGCTTCCACCGTGCGCAGCTTCCCGCCGACATGCAGATGCATGACGATGAAGGGCTTACCATGGGCATGCGCTGGACGGCGCTGGACAGCGTCGGGCTCTACGTGCCCGGCGGCAAGGCGGCCTATCCATCCTCCGTGCTGATGAACGCGATCCCGGCGCGCGTGGCGGGGGTGGGCCGAATCGCCATGTGCGTGCCCACGCCGGATGGTGTGCTCAATCCGCTGGTGCTGGCGGCGGCGCACCGTGCGGGGGTGAGCGAGATTTTTCGGGTGGGCGGCGCGCAGGCGATTGCGGCGCTGGCCTATGGCACGCAGAGCATCGCGGCGGTGGATCGGATCGTCGGGCCGGGCAACGCCTACGTGGCCGAGGCCAAGCGCCAGGTATTCGGGCGCGTGGGGATAGATGGGATTGCCGGGCCTTCCGAGGTGGTGGTGCTGGCGGATGCGGCGAATGATCCCCGCCATGTGGCGCTGGACCTGCTCGCCCAGGCCGAACACGACGAAGCGGCGCAATCCATCCTGATCACCGACGATTCGGATTTCGCCGATTCGGTGGCGCGAGCGGTGATGGCGGAGTTGCCCACCCTGCCCCGTGCCGCCATCGCCGGCGCGAGCTGGCGCGACCATGGGGCGATTATTCTGGTGCGCGATTGGGATGAGGCGGCGGAGCTGACGAACCGGCTGGCGCCGGAGCATTTGCAGATCATGGTGGCCGAGCCGCACGTGCTGTTCGCGCGGATACGCCATGCGGGCGCGGCCTTCCTGGGCCGCTTCGCGCCCGAGGCGCTGGGGGATTACGTGGCTGGCCCGAACCATGTGCTGCCGACCGGCCGCACGGCACGCTTCGCTTCCGGGCTATCGGTGTTCGATTTCCTGAAGCGGACGACGTGGATCGAGGGCGGGCGGGCGGCGCTGGGTGAAATCGGGCCGGCCGGGGTGTTGCTGGCGGAGGCGGAGGGGTTGCAGGCGCATGCGCGGAGTTTGGCGGTGAGGCTGAATAAGAGTGTTCTTTTTTGAAAAAAAGAACCAAAAAACTTTTGACTGTGCTGTCGCGGACTCGCCGGAAGCGTACGCAATAGGCAAAAGTTTTTTGCTTCTTTTTTTCAAAAAAGAAGACCTTTCTTCCTTCCTCGGTCTGCCCCCCCTGTCGCGCGCCTTGACCAGGCGCGGTGCGGTGATCACATTCGCGCCCCGTGCAAAACCCGATGTGAGGGACTGATCACGTTCATGATAGAAGAGGCCTGATGTCCAAAGAAGACATGATCGAATTTAGTGGTATCGTCACTGAATTGCTGCCCAATGCGATGTTCCGCGTGAAGCTGGATACCAACGAGCACTCCATTTTGGCCCAGGTGAGCGGCAAGATGCGCAAGAACCGTATCCGCGTTCTGGCCGGTGACCGGGTGAATGTGGAGATGACGCCCTACGACCTGACCAAGGGCCGCATCACGTTTAGGTTCAAGTAAGATGCGGATAGTGGCGCCACGGTGGCGCGCACGCTGACACCGAAAACTCTGGTTCTGGCCTCCGCGAGCCCGCGCCGCGTGGCGCTTCTCGCCCAGATCGGGATAACCCCCGACCTTATCGCCCCGCAGGATATCGATGAGACGCCGCACCCCGGCGAGCTGCCCCGCCCGCATGCCGAGCGCCTGGCGCGGGAGAAAGCGCGCGCGGCGGGCACGCCGGGGGCCTTCGTGCTGGCCGCAGATACCGTAGTGGCAGTGGGCCGGCGCATTCTGCCGAAGGCGGAAACCGAGGCGGAGGCGGCCGCCTGCCTGGAGCTGCTCTCCGGCCGGCGCCACCACGTGCTGACGGCGGTGACGCTGGTCACGCCCGACGGGGCGGAAAGCCACCGGGTGAGCGAGAGCACGGTGATCTTTGCCCGGCTGAGTGCTGCCGAGATGCGCGCCTATCTCGCCGGCGGCGAGTGGCAGGGCAAGGCCGGCGGCTACGCCATCCAGGGCCAGGCCAGCGCCTTCGTGCGCGCCCTGCACGGCAGCTACAGCGGCGTGGTCGGCCTGCCGTTGTTCGAGACAACACAGCTGCTCAAGGGCCGCGGGTACTTATGAGTAAAAGTTCTTTGCTTCTTTCTTTCAAGAAAGAAGGCCCCGCGCAGCGGAAAAAGAAAGAGTCTTCTTTCTTGAAAGAAAGAAGCAAAGAACTTTCACCTATGGCATGCGCGTGATCAGGGCGGCATTCGGACCCGGAGAGGTCAGGATTGCGGTCGTTGAAGATGGGCAATTGATGGATCTGGCGATCTGGCGGCCGGGGGCG
Organism: Acetobacteraceae bacterium; assembly: GCA_003133065.1. Lineage (GTDB taxonomy): Bacteria > Pseudomonadota > Alphaproteobacteria > Acetobacterales > Acetobacteraceae > BOG-908. The sequence goes on along the minus strand of PKZM01000124.1, from coordinate 24,890 downwards.
CCGGATGGGCTTGGCGATATTCATGTGGGGCGCATCATCGCGCGCGTGCCGGCCATGGCGGGGGCGTTCATGGCGCTCGCGGGGGCGGAGGGTTTCCTGCCGGATAGCGATGGTGCCGCCCAACATGGCGAGGGCGACATGATCACCGTGCGCATCACGCGCACCGCGCAAGGCGGCAAGGGGCCGCGCCTCGCCGCCACCCCCGAGCCCGCGCCCGCCGGCCCGCCGCGCTTTCTACGCCGCGGCGCCAGCCCACTGGCCCGCCTCGCCGCCGCCTATCCCGGTGCCGATATCCTGGTGGACGATCCTGCCCTGCTCTCCGCCGAACCCGGCCGCACCCGGCTGGTGGCGCACGCCTTCGACGACGAACTGGAGGCGGAAATCGAATCCCTCGCCGCGACACAGGCCGATCTGCCCGGCGGCCTGCGGGCCACAATCACACCTACGCCCGCCCTGACAGCCATCGACCTGGACATGGCCGGCGCCACCGCATCCCGCGCGGAAAAAACCGCGGCCCAACTGGCGGGCAACCGGGCGGCGCTGCCGGCGCTCGCCCGCCAGATCAGGCTGCGCAACCTTGGCGGCGCCATCCTGATCGATTTCGCGGGCATCCCCATCAAACGGCGCGCGGCGCTGGCGCCGGCGCTGGAAGCAGCGCTCGCCACCGATCCCGTCCGGCCCCGTCTGCTGGGCTTCTCCCATCTGGGGCTGGCCGAAATCCTGCGCCCGCGCGGCACGGCGCCGCTGCATGAATTGCTGCACGGCCCGCTGGCCGCGGGGCTGGCGGCGCTGCGCCGGATCGCGCGCGAGTTACCAAATCGCCCCGGATGGCGGCCGGTGCTGCGCGCCGCACCTGCCGTGGTGGCCGCGCTACAGGCCGATCCGGTGGCGCTGCCGGATCTTGCACGACGCGCCACCTATCCCCTGATCCTGACGAGCGACCCGGCGCTGCCAATTGATCGCTGGGCCATCGAGGATGCAACGTGACCACGCCCTGCCCGATTTGCCGCAAGCCGGCCAACCCCGCCACGGCGCCCTTTTGTTCCAAACGCTGTGCCGACATCGATCTCGGCCGCTGGCTCACTGGCCAGTATGTGGTGCCCGGCCAGGACGGCGAAGCGCTTGCCGCCGAGGGCGAGGACAATCGCCAGCCGCCGTCTTGATCCGCCCCCGCCGCTGCGGTAAGCCTCCCGCCTTGCCAGCGCCCAGGTAGCTCAGTTGGTAGAGCATGCGACTGAAAATCGCAGTGTCCGTGGTTCAATTCCACGCCTGGGCACCATTTTCCCACTGTGACGGCTTTTCATGCGGGCGCGGGTTTTATCGGCGCGCGGGTGAGGATAAACGCAGATTGCTGCGATCAGCGAGGGCGGCGTAGTCGGGAGTTGTGATGGCCGTCTGCTGCAATTCGTAACGCCCGCGATCTGCTTAGCGATCCCTCAAGCAATTCCGCCTAACCTTGTTGCCATGCAGCTGAGGCAATACATTCCGTCGGTCGCGTTGGCGATTGCGGTACCGTTGGTCTTGCTATGGCGACAATTGACGCCTGAGGGGTCCAGCCCCGTTCTGGTGCATCTTGGGCAGACTGAGGTACCCTATGCCTTTGCCGCCGCCGCTGAGGCGGATGCGGCAGTTCTCGCGATCCCCGCTCCTGGCTATGTTGTGCTGCGTGGCGATGCGGCGCGTATCCGCCATGTGCTGGGCCTGACCGTGGCGTGGCACGGCCGCGCGGGGTGCGGTGAGGGTGCGCCATGAGCAAGCTATCGGCCGCAGGCAATCCGAGCACGTCCGATGGCGCGCTTTCGGCGTTGCGCCGCACCTTCGAGCGGCTGCTGATCTGTCTGATCTGGGCGCATGGCTTGGTTCTGCTGGGGGCGGGCTGGCTCAGCGGTTCGGGTTTGGCTGCGGCGATGGCGCTGTGGGCGGCCATCGCCGGCGTGGCGACGGCGGCGCACTGGCTCAACCCTGGTGCTTCCGGCACCCGTGTTACGGTCGGTGTGGGAATGTGCAGTTTGCCGGCGCTGCTCCTCGTGGAACTCTCCGGCCACCCTTGGCAACCCGATGCGCACATGCATTTCTTTGCCGTCCTGGCCGTCTGCGGCGCGCTGCTCGACCCATGGGTGATCCTGGCTGGGGCGGGAACCGTCGCCGTACATCACCTTGTGCTGAACTTCATTGTGCCGGCACTGGTGTTTCCCGGCGGCCAGCAGCTGTTCCGCGTGGTGTTCCACGCGGTGATCCTCATCTTCGAGGCCTCGGCCCTTGCCTGGCTGGCGCAGCAGGCCGCGACTGCGATCACATTGGCCGAGGCGTCAGGCGCCTCGGTGGTCGCTGCCGAGGCGCAGCGCATTGTGGAAGTGGAATCTGCCCAGGCCCGGATTGCCGCGGAGCGCCGCGCGGCGTTGCAAATGATGGCCGACTCGGTGGAGGTATCGGCACGGACCGCCGCTGACGACGGTGTGCGGGAGTCCCGCCGGATGGTGGAGCTGGCAAGCAATATTACTGACTTCGCCAACCGCATCGGCAGCAGTGCGGAAGAGGTTGCCGCATACGCGCGCCAGGCGCTGGTGGGCGCCGAGGCGGTGGGCACAGCGAGTGCCGCGCTCTCCCGCGGGGTGGCGGAGGTCTCCGTCCAGGCGTCCGGCGCCAGCCGGACGGCAACGCGCGTGGCCCATAGCGGCAGCCTCGCCCGCGAGCGGATTCAAGCCCTGTCGGCAGCCACCGCGCGGATCGGCGACGTTGTGCATCTGATCATGACCATTGCCGCCCGGACCAACCTTCTTGCCTTGAACGCCACGATCGAGGCGGCGCGGGCAGGCGATGCTGGCAAGGGCTTCAGCGTGGTCGCCGCCGAGGTGAAGAGCCTCGCCAACCAGACCGCGCGCTCAACCGAGGAGATTGGCAGGCAGATCGGCGAAATCCGCGACGCCACCCGCAATGTGGTCGCGGTTGTCGAGGAGGTGGGCGAGGCGCTGTCGGACATTTCCCTCGCCTCGAGTGCCATCGCCGCCGCCGTTGAGCAGCAGGTTTCCGCCACATCGATCATCGCCAACAACATGCAAGACAGTGCGGCCTCGATGCAAATGATCGCGCGGAGCGTCTCGGAGGTCGCCAGCGACGCATCCACCGGGGTTCGCGCTGCCCAGGAGTTACGTGATGTTGCGGCGCATGTCGCAACCGGCATCGATCAGACGCGAGATCAGATCATTCGCACAATACGGGGCGCCACCGAGGACGTGGATCGGCGCAAGGTTCCACGCATGCCGATCGACCAACCAGCCGTGGCCCTTGTCAAAGGGTCTCCCCATCGCATCCGGTTGCGAGATCTGTCGCGTGAGGGTGCGCGGCTGGATTGCGCGGTCGCGCTGACACCGGGCTGTGCAGGCGTGATGAGCCTTGGCGACACAGGCCCGCGCGCGGCCTTCGAGGTGCGTACACTCTACGACGACGGCACCTATGGCGTTACGTTTACGCAAGGCGCCGGGTCGGATGACTTCGCCGATGCCGTGATTGGACGGCATAAAGCCGTTTCGAAAGCCGCCTGATCCGAGCCGCTCGATGCCTATGCTAGGACATGATTGTCCAGCGTCAGCCAAGCCGGATCTGCATGGAATAGCAGTGGCATAATCTTGGGCCTGGGCAATGCGGCGCGCTCCGCGCCAGCCCATGAATGTATTGCTTCTCTTCTTGAGAAAAGGAGACCTTCTCGTCTGGCGGTGCGGCCACCCATAGGGGCATGCGTAGATTCCGACCCTGCCGCAAATTCGATGATATGCCCATAGGCTGCAAGCTGGCTGCCGCCGCATGTTTGACGTAGATCAGCAACTGCGGAAGCCGACCGCCTATCTTGCTTGCAAAGTTCCTGACCTGACGCCAAGCTGAGGAACACGCAGGCGACTCTGCATCGGAGAGAGACATGCGCCTGACCCGTGCGGTGCCTGCGGCCCTGGTGGCGGCGATTGCCGTGTTTCCTCAAGCGGTGCGGGCGCTGCCACTGTTTGCCCGCCAGACCGGCCAGCAATGCGCCGCCTGCCACAACGGTTTTCCTGAACTCACGCCTTACGGGCGGCTGTTTAAGTTGAACGGCTACACCTGGGGTGGCGGCCAGTCGGCGGTGCCGCCGATCTCTGCGATGGCGGTTGCATCCTTCACCAATACGCAGGCGTCGCAGCAGGGCGGCGCGGCGCCGCATTATGCCGACAACAACAATCCGGCGTTCGATTTCGTGACGGTGCTGTACGGCGGCGTATTGCTGCCGCATGTTGGGCTTTTCGGCGAAGCAACTTACGACAATATTGGCAAAACCTTCGGATGGGACAACACGGATCTGCGCTATGCGCAGGCGATGAACGTGCTTGGAAAGGACGTGGTATTTGGCATCAGCGCCAACAATAGCCCCACCGTTCAGGATATATGGAACACGACACCGGCCTGGGGATACCCGTGGCTTTCATCCGGGCTGGCACCAACGCCGGCAGCCGGCACGCTGATCGAGGGCGCACTCGCCGGCCAGGTGGTGGGCGTGACCGGGTACATGTACTGGAATAATCTGATTTATATCGAGGGCGGCGGCTATCGCACGCTCGACAACAGGGACCTCACGGCACTGGGCGCCAATCCGGGCGGGGAGAGTTCGATCAACGGCGTGGCGCCGTATTGGCGCGCGGCCGTGGAGCCAAAATGGGGCGCCAATGCATGGGAAGTGGGCACGTTTGGCCTGGCGGCAGCCCAGGTGCCGGGGGGCGTGAGCGGCTTCGGCACGGACCACACGACCGATGTCGCGTTCGATACGCAGTATCAGTATCTCGGCAGCTTCAACAGCTTTTCGGTCCAGGCAAGCTGGATCCACGAAAATAATGCCAACGATGCGAGCTTTCAGCTCGGCAACACAACGAACCGGCACAATCATCTCGACAGCACGCATATCAAGGGGACCTACACATATAATCAGACCTATGCCGCGACAGTCGCGCATTTCAGCATCGATGGCTCGAAGGATGCGCTGCTGTGGGGACCGGATTCCGCGAACAACAGTCCGGACTCGGCAGGCTGGATCGGAGAGGTTGATTATTACGCGTTCAATCATGGCGGACCGGCCTTCTGGCCCTGGCTGAACCTCAAGGTCGGTCTGCAATACACCTACTATACGAAATTCAACGGCGGTACAACGAACTACGACGGGTTGGGACATAATGCCGATGGCAACAACACGCTCTATTTGTTTACCTGGCTGGCGTTCTGATATGCGGTGGGTTCGGATCATGCCGGTCGTGGTGATCGCCGCCTGGCTTGCCGGCTGCCACACCAAGGATATGGTAGGCAATGAGGCGTCTATTGCCGGAACGGAGCATGTATGTGCCTCCTGCCACGGCGACCACGGGCGCAGCAACAATCCTGATTTTCCCAACCTGGCGGGGCAGCAGAAGACGTATCTGCAGGCGCAGTTGCACGCATTCCACAACAAGACGCGGGCCGATCCGCATGCGCATACGTATATGTGGGGGATGGCGGCAAATTTGGACGGGCCGACGATCGATGGGCTCGCGGCGGTCTTTGCCGCCGAACCCGCAGCACCGGGCAGTGCGCAGGATCCAGACCTTGTTGCTGCTGGAAGAAAAATTTTCGTTGGTGGAATTCCCGCCGCGCACGTGCCCCCCTGCATGGCGTGCCATGGCGCGCATGCGCTGGGTGCGGGACCAATACCGCGTTTGGCCAGCCAGCACCGTGTTTACCTTGAGGGACAGTTGCACGCGTTCAAGGTGAATTCACGCGCGAACAAAACGATGCATGCTAATGCGCAGTCGATGGATGATGAGCAGATAAGGGATATTTCGGCGTATCTGGCGTCATTGTCATAAAGCACAGAGGAAGATGTTCTTTTTTGAAAAAAAGAACCTTGCGCGCGCTGCCGGCGAGGTGTGCACCAGCAGACAAAAGTCTTTTGCTTCTTTTCTTCAGAAAAGAAGACCTTGCTACCTTGCCGACGCGAACAGTGCCGCCGCCCTCTGCACAACCTGCGCCTGATACGCCTGGTTCAACGGCGGCGTATGGGAATGGTAGTCCCCGATGGCCCGCATCAGGTCGCCGCGAGTCTCACTGAGGTACGCCCGCATGATGGCGCCGGCGGCGGCGATGGAGAAGCAGGGGTCGCCGATCAGGCGCTGGCGGACCTGATCAGGGCTGGCACGAACCACCTCGGCGATATTGCCAATCCAGCGCGTGTTGATCTGCATCAGCCCCAGATCGGCGGACCCATCGCTGTTCGCATGCACCAGGCCGGGGCGGCCGCCTTCGACGGCTTGGATGGACGGTAGCACCCGCGGGGGCAGAGCATAGAACTGCGCGGTGAGCGCCATGCAGGCGAGGAACGGCACGGCCATGCGGGGCAAGCTCTCCCGGGGTGGGCGATCGACAGCCTCAGGGACATCGCATGTTCCCGGCAAGGCGAAAAGACCGCAAGCCGGGATGACCGGACCTTCATCAGCGCATGGCTTGCCGAGCGCGGGGCCAGGCAGCAAAAGAGCCCCAGCCATCGGGCCTAGCCAGGAGCTTTTGCGTGTGATGCAGCGGGAAGAGACAGGCGTTATTGCCCCGGATGCGGGCTTCACGCTGCTGGAGTTGCTGGTGGTGATCGCCATCCTGGGGCTGCTGGTGGCCTTTGTGGCGCCGGCTGCGCTGCGGCAACTGGGCGGCGCCCGCAAGACGGTGGCAGCGCAGCAGGTGGAGCGGCTGGGGTCGGTGCTGGATCTGTACAAGCTGGATGTCGGCACCTACCCCACCACCGAGCAGGGCATCACCGCGCTGGTGAGCAAGCCCTCGGATGTGGACAACTGGAACGGGCCGTACCTCAAGGGCGAACAGTCGCCGAAGGATCCCTGGAACCACCCCTGGCTCTACACCAGCCCCTCAGAGCGGCCCGGCCACGACTATGACCTGTGCTCCCCCGGCCCCGACGGCAAAGGCACCGGCCCGGCGCAGGGCGACGCGATCTGCAATCCGTGACGCGGCTGCTATCGGCACGCGTAAACCGCTTGGGGCAGAGATAAGAAGGAAAGTATCTTCTTTCTTGAAAGAAAGAAGCAAAGAACTTTTATTTGTTTTGAGTTCGCATTGAGACCATGACAAGGGCGACGGCGGAGAGGATAAAGAGGGTGGCGAGGAGCTCGCGGGGGCTGACGGCTTCGCCGGCGAAAGTGGCGCCCAGCGCCAGGGCGATCACCGGGTTGATGTAGGCGTAGGTGCTGAGGCGCTCTGGCCGCCAGATCTGCACCAGCCAGCCGAAACAGGCCACCGACAGGAGTGACCCAAAGCCGGTCAGATACAGCATGGCGAGGACCGACCGGGTGGAGGCGTGAGCCAGGGCGGCCGGCTGCCACTCACCGTTGATGGAGGCGATGCAGACGGTAACCAGGCCGCCGCAGAGCAATTGCAAGCCGCTGCCGAGCAAGGGGGATCGCGCCGGGGGCACACGGCGGGCCAAGGCGGCGCCGAATGACCAGGCCAGGGACGATATCAGCAGGGCCGTGACCGCCATGCCATCGATCGCATGCGGGCCGCCAGATGGCACGAGCACGGCAACACCGGCAAAACCGGCCATCAGGCCAAGTGAGGCCACAAGGCCTGGCCGGGGGCTGGCACCCGCCAACCAGGAGACAACCGGGGTGAAGAGGGACACGGTGCACGCCATGACGGCGGCCAGGCCGCTTGGCACGCGTGTTTCGGCCCAGGCGAGCACAGCCTGCGAACAGGAAAACATCAGCATACCGGAGACCGCGGCAGAGATCAGCGCCGCCCGGGTGGGCAATGCGGCGCCACGGGCCAACGCGATGGCGGCAAGGATCGTGCCCGCCGTGAGCGAACGCACGCCGCTGAGCGTGAATGGCGGCAGCGTTTCCACAGCAATGCGCACCGCCAGGAAGGTTGATCCCCACACCAGGCAAAGGGTCACGTAGGCGGCGATGGCGCCCGGCGTCAGGTGGTCTATCGCGAGCGCCGCAGGTGCGGGACGCGTGCGGGTAACGGACATGGCAGGGGGAACCGGCTTCAGGGACTGAGCCACGTAGCCTCGCATGTATTACCAAACCACGCGAAGCGCGCGCGGCGATGGCTGCTGTGTCCCAGATGCAACCATTCAAGCACATGGTAGTGCAAATGGATCACAGAAAAGGCAGCAAACCCGTCGGAGTCCTGTCCCGCTTTTCCCGGGGCATCGGGCATGGAGACCGCGCTGCCCGGGCCAGGAAACACGCGATAGGTCGCCCGGCTGGCGGGGCGCAAGTGCTCCCATGCGAGCCGCGCGACCTCATCGCCGGCGTGCAGCGTAGCGGTGCCAGTGAGACGGAGCTGGATGCGGCGCGCCACATCCCAGCCATGCAGAGCCGCGCGCGGATTTGCCATAAGCTCACTGTGCTTGGCGGAGCGTGTGTCGGTGTGCAGCTCAGCCAGACGCGATTCGGGTTCGAAACGGCGCAGAACCAGCGTACGCAGACTGGGCCAGCCCTCGGGTGTGATCGTGCCAAGTGTGACATTGCGCCAGGCGCTGCCAGGCCCAGCGGCCCCTTCGGCCAGCAGGGCGATGGATTGCTCCAGAATTTCGGGGAGATTTTCGGCGATGGCTGTGTTCCTTGGCCGGTGAGCGGACTACATGATGTGGATGCTGCACTGCGGTAAGAGTTCGCTTAATCCCCTGTGCCGGGATGGAGCTGCCCTTTGCCGTATGGATTGGCGGCGGTAACACACGCGTTTTGGTTGAGCAGGATGTTGCGGGCGATGCAGAGCATTGAGACCGGCGGGCTGAAAATCGCCAGGGTATTGTACGAGTTCGTGGCCGACGAGGCGGTACGTGGCAGCGGGCTGAGCGTCGCACAGTTCTGGAAGGGCTATGCCGCCATTCTGAACGATCTCGCACCGCGCAACCGCGCTTTGTTGGACAAGCGGGATGCGCTGCAGGCCAGCATCGATGCCTGGCATGTGGCGCATCGCGCGCAGGCGTTCGACCAAGCCGCGTATGAATCCTTCCTGCGCGGGATCGGCTATCTGGAGCCGGAGCCGGCGGCATTCAGTGTCACCACCAGCGCCGTGGATCCGGAGATCACGCGCATCGCCGGCCCCCAGCTCGTGGTGCCGATTTCCAACGCCCGCTATGCCCTGAACGCGGCAAACGCACGCTGGGGCAGCCTGTATGATGCGCTCTACGGCACCGATGCGGTTCCCCCGACAGCTGGGGCGGCCGGGCGTGGCTATAATCCGCAGCGGGGCGCCGCCGTGGTGGCGCGCGCCCGCGCGTTCCTGGATCAGGCCGTGCCGCTGGAGGGCGCCTCCCATGGCGAGGCCACTTTGTATGCAGTGGCCGATGGCGTGCTGGCGGTGCAAACCGCAACGGCTACAAGGTACTTGCGCGATGGCGCACAATTCGCGGGTTTCCAGGGCGAGGCCGCGTCGCCGTCCGCGATCCTGCTGAAGCAGAACGGGCTGCATATCATCATCCAGATCGATCGCGCGCATCGCGTGGGGGCGGACGATCCGGCAGGCGTTGCCGATGTGATGATGGAAGCCGCCATCAGCACGATCATGGACTGCGAGGATAGCGTGGCGGCCGTGGATGCGGCCGACAAGGTGGAGGTGTATCGCAACTGGCTGGGGCTGACGCAGGGCACGCTCTCCGCCAGCTTCAACAAAGGCGGGCACACTCTGGAGCGCACGCTACAGCCGGATCTGGCCTTCACCGGTCCGGCTGGCGGCACGGTGACCCTGCATGGGCGTAGCCTGATGCTGGTGCGCAATGTGGGCCACCACATGTACACCGACGCGGTACTGATGCCGGACGGTAGCGAAACGCCGGAGACGATGCTGGATTGTGCCATCACCGCACTGATCGCCACACATGATCTGCGCGGCCTGCCGGCTTTGCGCAACAGCCGCACGGGTTCGATGTATATCGTCAAGCCGAAAATGCATGGGCCGGAGGAAGTGGCGTTCGCCGCCGAACTCTTCGCGCGGGTGGAGGATCTGCTGGCGTTGCCGCGCCGCGCGCTGAAGATGGGCATCATGGACGAGGAACGGCGCACCAGCGCCAACCTGGCCGCGTGCATCTTTGCCGCCCGCGATCGCGTGTTCTTCATCAACACCGGTTTTCTCGACCGCACCGGCGACGAGATGCACACCTCCATGGAGGCGGGCACGATGATCCGGAAGAACGAGATGAAGGCTACCGCCTGGATCGCCGCCTATGAGGATCAGAATGTAGATATCGGCCTGGCCTGCGGGCTTCCCGGCCATGCGCAGATCGGCAAGGGCATGTGGGCCGCGCCGGATCATATGGCGGACATGCTGGCGGAGAAGATCGGCCACCCGCGCGCCGGCGCCAACACCGCGTGGGTCCCCTCACCCACCGCGGCCACCTTGCACGCGATGCATTATCACATGGTGGATGTGTTCGCGCGCCAGGCGGAGCTGGCCAAACGGCCGCGCGCGAAACTGACCGATCTGCTGACCATTCCGATCGAGGACAGCAACTGGCCGCCTGAGGATGTGCAACAGGAACTGGACAACAACGTGCAGGGCATTCTGGGCTACGTGGTCCGGTGGATCGACCAGGGTGTGGGATGTTCGAAGGTGCCGGATATCCACGATGTCGGGCTGATGGAGGATCGCGCNNCTGCGTATTTCCAGCCAGCATATCGCGAACTGGCTGCATCATGGCGTGGTGGACGCCGCACAGGTGATGGCAACACTCAAGCGCATGGCGGCAGTCGTTGACCGGCAGAATGACGGCGATCCACTGTATCGGCCCATGGCGCCGGGGTTCGATGGCCCCGCATTCAAGGCTGCCTGCGACCTGGTATTCAAGGGGCGGGCGCAGCCAAACGGGTATACGGAGTTTATCCTGCATGCATGGCGGCGGGAGGCGAAGAAGGCTGCTNNAACCAAAAAACTTTTGGCCGTTCAGCTACGCGTTGTGGCGGAGGTGTCGGGTCGCCGGTAAAGGCGAACAGGTAAAAGTTTTTTGGTTCTTTTTTTCAAAAAAGAACCGCTTCCTTTGGTGTGTTGCTGCGGCGGCTCACGGGCATCGGGTAGCCATGCCGGGCGCGCCACGCCTCGGCGAGCGCGCGGCCTGCCGGAGATTGGCTACTGAGAGGCGGGTTGTAGTGCCGGATGAGCCGGTGCTGCCGCTCAGCGTGCTCCAGAATATCGGCCTGCTGTGCAAAGAGCATACCGGCTTGGGACGGAGCCGTGTACGACAGCCAGGCCGATCCTTCCCAGGGTTTGGTGCCGCCTTTGTAGAACTGGTCGGGCGCCAGGTCGCCGCTCAGGCGATAGCCGATATCGCGGCAATAGGCGCGCAGCCGGGTGCCCAGCCGCCCTTCGGCTTTGGAGATGCGCAGCACTGTGCCGCCGGCGGAGACGCCGACGAAGGCCACGATGGCGAAGCGCCATGACGCCGCGTCAGGCCGATCCAACTGAATGGTAAACACACGATCATCCTCGATGCGAAACCGGCCGATGGCGGTGAAGCCGTCCGCGTGAAGCTGGGAAAGGATCGAGGGTGACAGGGACGTGCTTGTGGACGGCATAGGGAACATCCGGCGGGTCGTGACGTGGCGCCAGACTAAACCTGGGGTTGCACCCCCCGCTAGGGGTTTTAGTTGCGTTTACGAAAATATTTCGTATCCATCCTGACGTGCCACCCCGATCAGGATAATGCCTGCTTGCGCGGCTGTCCGCACCGCCAGCGCGGTGGGCGCCGAGATGGCGACCACGATGGGCGCGCCCATGCGCGCGGCCTTCTGCACCAGTTCGATGGAGATCCTGCTGGTGAGAACCAGTATGCCTGAGCCAGCGTGAAGGCCAGCGCGCGCCATGGCGCCACCGAGCTTATCCAGCGCGTTGTGGCGGCCCACATCTTCGCGCAGGGCGGCAAGGCCGGACTCGACGCTCCAGAAACCGGCGGCGTGGACGGCGCGGGTGGCCGCGTTGAGCGCTTGGGCATCGGCCAGGGAGGCGACGGCGCGCTGGACAACTTCAGGATCGGGCAAGACGCCGCGGGGAACGTCAGGTACGGGGCGCAGCGCTTCGCCGAGGCTTTCCAGACCGCACATGCCGCACCCGGTAGCGCCGGCGAGGCGGCGGCGGCGCTTTTCCAGCGCGGCCATATGGGCGGGGGGGATCCACATGCGCAGTTCGAGGCCCCCTTCAGCCTCGATGATAGCGACGTCTTCGATGGCATCCGGCGCCGGCACGATGCCTTCGGAAAGGCTGAAGCCGATGGCAAAATCCTCCAAATCCGCCGGCGTAGCCATCATCACAGCGTGGGTGGTGCGGTTATAGGTAATGGCGATGGCGGTTTCTTCGGCCAGCACGCGCTTGCCGTGGGAAAAGGCGCCGTCTCGCCAGGCGACGCGGTCAGTGGGGCTGGAGGGATGCATCATGTGGATGAAGGAAGGTCTTCTTTTTTGAAAAAAGAAGCAAAAAACTTTTGGGCCGCCGTCGCGGACTCACCGGCAGTGCATGCCTAGAGCATTTTCCGACCTGTTCGACTTTGGGTAGGCGGCCGGAAAATGCTCTAGGCCTTTGTTTTGGCAAGCATCTTTATCCGACGGGTAACTCCGTGTGGTCGGATGATGCTCTAGACCGTCTCCGGCAACCGATGAATCCCGCATTCCGTCTTTCCCGTCCCCACCCATCGCCCGCTGCGGGGATCCTCCCCCGCCGCGACCGCGCGCGTGCACGTCGCGCAGCCGATCGAGGGGTAGCCAGCCAGGCTGAGGGGATGGCGCGGCAAATGCCGGGCCTGCATTTCCGCCTCGATCTGCTCGGCTGTCCAGGCCGCGAGCGGGTTGATCTTGGTTTTGCCATCCACCTGTTCCACCAGCGGCAGGGCGATTCGGGTGAGGGCCTGGTGCCGTTTGCGGCCGCTCACCCAAGCCTCGAAGGGCGCGAGCGCGCGGTCCAGCGGCGTGACCTTGCGGAAACGGCAGCACGCATCGGGATCGAAGCGCCAGAGTTCGGCGGCGGGATCGTACGCGGCCACCTCGGTGTCAGTAGGGCCGATGCTGCGCACATCGGCCAGTCCGAGCGCGCGGGTGACGGTCTCAAGATATGCCAGCGTCTCGGCAAAGTGCTGACGTGTCTCGACAAACAGCACCGGGATCGCGGGATCGATCTCGGCCACAAGGGCAAGCAGCACGGCTGATTCAGCCCCGAAGGAGGAGACCACCGCCAAACGCCCGGCGTGGCACTCAGCCGCGCGGCGCAGCAGGCGCAGGCTGGCGGCGACGTGGCCGCGGGCAGGGGGCGGGACATCGAGCAGCAGCGTTTGGGCTGCGCCGTCCAGGGCTGGGGTCGCCAGGTCAAGGCAATCAAACATGCAAAACTCCCGGTCCCCCAGAGAGAAGCGCAATAGAGGACAATCAGGAAGTGTATATAGCGATTTAAACGACGTTTTTTCGTTGAATCCGGCATGCACAAGACGCAATGCGAAGTGACTTTATAGGATATAGCACCACGACCGCGTGAAATAGGGTTTGCTGAACAGGCTCCGCCGCGGTGCGGCCGTACTACGCAACCCGAACCATGGCGACGCGCTTCCGATCACACCGGCAATCACAACCTATCCGGGAACAGGCAAGCTCTTCAGGTGTGTTTTGGATAACCGCATGCGATCGCCGACCGAAACGGCAGCTTCTTGCGAGAGCGAGCCGATCCATATTCCCGGCGGCATCCAGCCGCATGGCTGGCTGATCGCGTTCACCGCATCCGGACGCGTCACGCATGTCAGCGCCAATGTCTCGGCGCTGGGTGGGCTGCATCCGGGCGAGGCCATCGGCAAGACATTGGCCGAGATGCTACCCGCCGAGGCGCGCAGCCTGGCCGCCGGCAGCTTGGGCCTGCTGGAATGGGCCAGGCGCGGAACAGGGGGTTTCGTACGCCAGGTCCGCATCACCGGCCAATGGTGCCAGTGCTTCGCCCACCGCGTGGGGGATCAACTGATCCTGGAGATCGAGCCGGAGACCCGCCCCGGCGTGTTCGGTGCCGCCGGAATGGCCGACACCTTGCAGGCCGATGTGCTGGATTTCTCCCGGGAGGCTGAGGATCTGGGCGCTTGGCAGGACGTGGTACATCTGGCCACCCGCACCGCACGCCGTCTGAGCGGGTTCGACCGCGTGCTGATCTATCGTTTCGATTCCGCGTGGAATGGCTGCGTGGTGGCCGAGGATGGCAACGGCAAACTGCCATCTTTGCTCGGACGCCATTTTCCTGCCTCCGACATTCCCGCGCAGGCACGCGAGATGTACCGCCGTAACCGGCTGCGGCTGATCCAGGATGCCGGCTACACCCCCGTTGCGATCGTGCCGGCCTGTGGGCCCGACAGCGATTCGCCACTCGATCTGCGGCAGGCGGTTCTGCGCAGCGTCTCGCCGCTGCACCTGCAATACATGCGCAACATGGGCACCATGGCCTCGATGTCCGCCTCCCTGATCGTCGATGGCCAGCTATGGGGGCTTGTGGCCTTCCATAGCCGGGATCCGCATTTTCCTACGCTGCCAGTGCGTTCGGCGGTAGACTTCCTGGCCCATATGCTCTCCGGCGGGATTGCCGCGCGGGCCAACGCCGAGCGCGCGCAGCAACTGTTGGTTACTCAGGCACATCATGACCGGTTGCTGGCCGCGATGGCGGCAGCAAGCCCGCCGCGGCCGGAGGTGCTGGCAGATGAGGTGGGCGATTTGCTGGCGCTGACCGGCGCGGAAGGGGCGGCGATCGTGACGGAGACGGATTGCCTTTCCGTGGGCCAGACACCCGACGAGGCTTCGATCCGACGCATCGCCGCCTGGCTGGCAGCCGAGGGATACCCCACCCAGATTTCGGCCGGCGTGTTCGTGACCGACAATCTGGCGGCGGTTTGGCCGGAGGGGGCCAGGCTGGTGGCACGGGCAAGCGGCGTTCTGGCGGTATCGATTTCCGAACTGCACCCGAGTTTTGTGATGTGGTTCCGCCCGGAGGTGGTGCAGACGCTGGACTGGGCGGGCGAGCCCGAACACAAATCGGCCGATGCGGCCGGACGGATCTGGCCGCGGGACTCCTTCGCCTTGTGGCGGCAGACGGTGCATCGCACGGCGTTATCCTGGGCGCCATATCAACAGGAAGCCGCGCGGCGGCTGCGTCAGGCAATCGTCGGGGTGGTGATGCGGCGCGCCGAGGAGCTGGCCGGCGTCAACCGCGAACTGGTGCGCACCAATACGGAGCTGGAGGCGTTCTCGTACTCGATCTCCCATGATCTGCGTGCGCCGTTCCGCCATATCGTTGGCTATGCCGAGCTGCTGCGTGAGCATCTGGGCACTGGCTACGCTGAGCCTGGCCGCCGCTACCTGCAGACCATCGTCGATAGCGCGCTGTCCGCCGGACAACTGGTCGATGACCTGCTTGCCTTCTCGCGGCTGGGCCGGACGGCGCTGGCGTATCACCGCGTGAACATGCACAAGCTGGTGGAGGAAACCCAGCGCAGTCTGGAGCTTGAGGCGGCCGGCCGCCGCGTGGCCTGGCGGATCGGCACCTTGCCCCCGGCCTGGGGCGATCCGGCGATGCTGCGGCAGGTGTTACTCAACCTGCTGTCCAATGCGCTGAAATACTCGCGTGGGCGCGATCCGGCGGAGATATCCGTTTTCGGCGAGGTGGTGGCCGGCGGGCATCGCTACACGGTGCAGGACAATGGGGCCGGATTCGACATGGCCTATGCCGGGAAACTGTTCGGGGTGTTTCAGCGCTTGCATCTGTCAGAGCAGTATGAGGGAACCGGCATCGGGCTTGCCTTGGTGCGCCGGATCGTGGAGCGCCATTCCGGCCGCGTTGAGGCTTTCGGCGAAGTGGGTGTCGGCGCGCGCTTCACGTTTGTTCTGCCCGAGCCGGACTCGCGCTCGCAGAGATAACAAGAAGAATCTTCTTTTTTGAAAAAAAGAAGCAAAAAACTCTTCTCCATGGGGGCTCGTTGCGGGCGACGAATGCTTTGGTCTTGGAAGGATAATTGTCGAGGTCGGGATGACGGAATTAAGGCCGATTTTGTTGGTGGAGGATAGCCCGCGCGATTTGGAGCTGACGTTGGAGGCACTGAAAAAGACGCAACTGGCCAACGAGATCGTCGTGGCCCGCGACGGGGTCGAGGCGCTGGACTTCCTGTATTCGCGCGGCGGATTCGCGGGGCGGAACCTGCCCGACCCGGCGGTGATCATGCTGGACCTCAAACTGCCGCGGATCGATGGGCTGGAAGTGCTGGAGCGTGTGAAGAATGACGCCGCCTTGCGGCACCTGCCGGTGGTGATGCTCACCTCGTCGCGCGAGGAACGCGATCTGGTGCGCAGCTACCAGCTCGGGGTGAACGCCTTCGTGGTGAAGCCGGTCAGTTTTAAGGAATTCTATCAGGCGATCCAGGAGCTGGGGATATTCTGGGCTATCCTGAACGAACCCCCGCCCGCTTCCGGCGTGGGAGCAGACGCGTGACGACCAGATGCCCGGTGCGGGTGCTGCTGCTGGAAGATAGCCTGCTGGACGCCGACCTGATCGCGGCGGCCTTGCGCCGGGAAATACCTCAGGTGGTCATCGACCATGTCGTCGACCGCGCCGGGTTCGAGGCCCGGCTGGCCGATCATGCCCCCGAGCGAGCTCCTGACCTGGTGCTTTCGGATTACTCGCTGCCGCAGTT
Organism: Acetobacteraceae bacterium; assembly: GCA_003133065.1. Classification (GTDB taxonomy): domain Bacteria; phylum Pseudomonadota; class Alphaproteobacteria; order Acetobacterales; family Acetobacteraceae; genus BOG-908. The sequence continues at coordinate 8,200 of PKZM01000124.1, read as the reverse complement.
CGATGGGTTCGAGGCGCTCGCGATCAGCCGGGCGCGCGCACCCGCGCTGCCCTTCATCTTTGTGAGTGGCGTGCTCGGCGAGGAAATCGCGATCGAAAGCCTGCGGCGTGGCGCCACCGACTACGTGCTGAAGCAGCGGCTTGCGCGCCTGCCGCCGGTGGTAACCCGTGCGATCGCGGAAGCGCGGGAGCGCGCGGAACGACGCCGGGCGGAAGATAACCTGCACATGCTGGTGGCCGAGCTGAGCCACCGGGTGAAGAACACGCTGGCGACCGTGCTCTCGATCGCGCAGCAGACGATCCGGGGCAGCGAGACGCTGGAGGCGTTCGAGCCAACCTTCATCGGCCGGGTGATGGCCCTTTCCGAGGCGCATGGGCTGCTGTTCAAGACCCATTGGACGGCGACCCAATTGATGGACGTGGTCGATCGTACATTCGTGCCGCTCGGGCGGGTCCGCGGCGCGGATTACGCCGCCGACGGCCCGCTTGTGATGCTCAATCCGCGCGCGACGCTGACACTGAGCATGGTGCTGCATGAACTGGCCGGCAATGCGCTCAAATACGGCGCGTTCAGCCAGCCGGGCGGCCGTGTGAACATCGGCTGGGCGGTTGCGCCGTCCGGCTCGGGCGACGAAAAGCAACTGACGCTGGTGTGGCAGGAGGTGGATGGGCCGCAGGTATGTCACCCGGCCCATCGCGGGTTCGGCACGCGCCTGCTGGAGCGCAGCGCGAGCTACGAACTCGGCGGTGACGTGGCTCTGGATTTCGCGCCGCACGGCGTGCGGTGCACGCTGCGCTTCCCGGTGCGCAAGCCGGGGCAGATGCCGTTGCCGGTCCAACCGATGCGGGGGGTGGCCTGATCCTGCCTGGGTTGCGTTGACCCAGAGATGGCCGGGACCTATCCCCGCCCTTATGGACAGTTTCCTCAAGCCCGCCGCATGGCGCGTTGTTAAGACCTATGGGCATGAGGAAGGGCTTTCCTGCTGCTTTCGGCAATGGCAGGCCACGCACTCGCATTGCCGTCTCCTGCACGGCTATGCGCTGGCGTTCCGGTTCACCTTTGTCTGCGAGCGTCTGGACGACCGATTCTGGTGTCTCGATTTCGGCGGGCTGAAGCCGTTACGGGCTTGGCTGCACGAGATGTTCGACCACACGCTGGTGGTGGCTGGGGATGACCCGGCTTTGGAGGCATGGCGCGGGTTGGCGGCAGCCGGGCTGGCGCGCCTTGTGATGATGGCTAACGTGGGATGCGAGGCCTTCGCGCAGGAGGCCCATCGCTGGGCGGCCGGGTTTGTGGACGCGGAGACCGGGGGCCGCGTTCGGGTGGAGCAGGTTGAGGTGCGCGAGCACGCCGGGAATGCGGCCTCGTTCATGCCGTGAAAATAAGGAAGATGTTTTTTTTGAAAAAAAGAACCAAAAAGCTTTTGCTCCGATGACGTACGCTGCCGGCGACTCCGCGACAGCCCACCCAAAGTTTTTTGCTTCTTTGTTTCAAAAAAGAAGACCTTCCTTCCCTTGCAACCGTCCAACACGCCCAGGCGTTCGCCCTGGGCCATGGATCAAACATCCCGTCCCGAGACCCTCATCCAACCGGCCACCCGCGCGCACTGGGGCCGGCGCGGCTTTGCGGCGTTCTTTCTGCTGCTGATTATCGCGCTGGCTTTGCTGATCGCGTTCTGGAACTGGGATTGGTTCATCCCGCTGGTGGAGCGGCAGGCATCCACGGCGCTGGGGCGGCGCGTGACGTTGGCGCATCTGCATGTGCGGCTCGGGCGCGATACGGCTGTCACGGCCGACGATGTCGTGATCGCCAATCCGGACGGTTTCCCGCAAGCCCCGCCACTGGCGCGGATTGGCCGGCTGAGCGTGCTCGCCAGCGTAATGGACTATATCCATCACAAAACGATCGTGCTGCCGAACGTGACCCTGGATCACCCCGACATCGCGGCGACGGCGCTTGCCGATGGCCGCAACAACTGGACTCTAAAGCTGCCGGCGCAGAGCAATGCCTCCGCCAAGCCGTCACCGCCGCCGCAGATCGGCGATCTGGCGATCAATGACGGCACGGCGCATGTGATCGATCCGAGGATGCGCTCCAATTTTACGGCCACGATCGCCACGCGCGCGGCATCGGGCGACAGGCCATCGGCGATCGTGATCACCACAAAAGGGACGTATGCGGCCCAGCCCGTGACCGGGGATTTCGTGGGCGGCGCGCTGCTGACGCTGCGCGAGGCCTCGCACCCCTACCCGGTCAACATTCATATAGCCAACGGACCCACGAAGGTGTCACTGGTGGGCACAGTGGAAAATCCACTGAGCTTTGCCGGGGCGCGGCTGAAATTGACGTTGTCCGGGCCGAACATGGCGCTGCTCTATCCGCTGACGGGCATAGCGATCCCGGAGACCCCGCCGTTCTCGATTTCGGGCAATCTGGATTACCGCAAGCCGGACATACGGTTTACGGATTTCGAAGGCCGCGTGGGCGCATCCGATCTGGAGGGCACGATCACCGCCGATCCGCGCGCCGGGGGGCGGCCCGATGTTGTGATGGATTTGCAATCCCGCCGCGTGGACCTTGCGGATCTAGGCGGCTTCGTGGGCGCACCGGCAGGCAAAACGAGCGTGGCAGGGGAAACGACAGCCCAGCGCCAGGAAATGGCCAAGGCGAAGGAAAGCAAGAACCTATTTCCCGACACCAAGCTGAACCTGCCGAAGATACGCGCGGCTGACATCCATCTGCGCTACCATGCCGCGCATATCCAGAACCGCTACACCCCCTTCGACAAGTTGAACGTCGTGCTGGATATCGTGGATGGGCGGATCGATCTGCATCCACTGGATTTCGTGATCGGCGACGGCGACATCGCGAGCACGATCACGCTCGATCCGGGCACGAACGATCTGGTGCATGCCAAGGCGGATGTAAAATTCAGGCATCTGGAGCTGTCACGTTTGATGCAAGCGACGCATACGTTCAAAGGGCAGGGCATCATTGGCGGCGAGGCGCGGATCGACACCGACGGCAATTCGATGGCAAGCATGATGGGTCAGGGGAATGGCGAACTGAAGCTTGTTCTGGTGAGTGCGGGCCAGGTCTCGGCACTGCTGGTGGATATCGCGGGGCTGGAGTTCGGCAATGCGCTGCTCTCCGCGCTCGGGATACCGAATGAGGCAAAGATCGAGTGCTTCGTGACCGATCTGCCGCTGAAGGATGGTATCGTGGATACCAAAGCCTTTGTGCTGGATACCAGCGAGGCGCAGGTCTTGGGCAAGGGCACGATCGATCTCCGCCGCCAGACGATGGATTACACGCTGACCACGCGGTCGAAGCATTTCTCCATCGGCTCGCTGCCGGGACCGATCGATCTGACCGGGCCGATCACCAGCCCGGCGATCCGGCCAGGAGCGGAGGTGGTGGCCCGGGCTGGGGCGGCGGCCGGGTTAGGGGTGTTGCTGACGCCGCTGGGGGCGTTGCTGCCGACCATCCAGTTTGGGGTAGGCAACGATAATTCGTGCACGGTGGCTGAGGCGGCGGAGCGGCAGCCGCTCAGGGCGCCGGCGCCGAGCAGACGGCACGCGCATAAGTAGGGCCGGGGACGGGAGACCCTGGCCTTTTTCTCCTTGTCCTGTGAAAACCCCCGCATGCTCCCCATCCCCCTGCAGAACGCCTCCAACCTGCGCGACCTCGGCGGGCCACCCACCCGCCTGCGCCCCGGCCTGGTTTTCCGTGCCCCCGCGCTGATCAACCTCTCCCCGGCGGACGAAGCCACCATCGCGGCGCTGGGGCTGCGCACGGTGTGCGACCTGCGCGGCGGCCAGGAACGCGCCCGCCATCCGGTGAGCATCCCCGGCACCACCAATCTCTCGCTGCCAATCGAGCCCTCCGTCGGCGCCAGCCTGAAAGACATCCTGCGCACCGGCCAGGCGAGCGGCCATATCAGCCCCGCCGAGATGCTGGATCTGCTTCGCGAGGCCTATCGCGACTACGCGCTGCAGCGGTCTGCGCAATACCGCACGCTGTTCGCGCACGTGCTGCGCGACGACGGGCTGCCACTGCTCCTGCACTGCTCCGCCGGCAAAGACCGCACCGGCTTCGGCTCGGCGCTGCTGCTGACGGCGCTGGGCGAACCCTGGGAGGTGGTGATGGCGGACTACCTGGCCACCAACACGCAGTGGAAGCGCGAGATCGGCACCAATTTCGATCTGCCGGCGCCGCTGAAGGAGGTGCTGTTCGACGCGCATGACGTGCTGCTGACGGCGGCGTTCGATGCGATCCGGGAGCGTTACGGGTCGGTGGATACCTATCTGGAGCGGGCGATCGGGCTGGATGCCGCCGCCCGCGCGCAGTTGGCAGACCGGCTGTTGCTCGCCTAGACACGCGTTCCCCAGAGTCAGGGCCCGGCACTAGAGATGGATCTGTCAGTACCGCACTTGCTGCAGATCGCCGGCCAATCGCCGGTGCTGCAAGGGGCCGCGATCATCCTGGGCACCTTCATCCTGGAGGATGCCGCCACTGCCGCAGCGGCGATGAGCGTTCAGAGCGGCGCGGTGGCCATGCCGGTGGCGATGGTGTCGCTCTATCTTGGCATCGTGCTGGGTGACATCGGGCTGTACGGCATGGGCCGGCTGGCCGCCAGCTTCGCCTGGGCACGCCGGCTGATCCCCCGCCCGCGGCAGGATCGCGGGCGCGCATGGCTGGAGCGCCACGTGTTCAAGGTGGTGTTCGTGGCGCGCTTCCTGCCGGGGGTGCGGCTGCCCACCTACACCGCCTGTGGCTTTCTGGCCGCGAGCTTCAAAAAATTCATCCTCGCCGCGGTCGGTGCGACCCTGATCTGGACTTCAGCGTTGTTCCTGCTGTCGTTGCGCGTGGGCAGGTTCCTGCTGGACCACTTAGGACAATGGCGCTGGCTAGGCTTTGCAGCCTTTCTGGTGGCCATTGTCGTTGTTGGCCGTCTTGCCGCGCGCGTGCAGGAGAAGACGTGAGACCATGGACACGCTGACCGATGCGATGATCGAGACGCTCGATTTGCGGTCCACCATTGCCGAACCAGCGCCACGCACGCGGGCTGTCAGCCCGTTCGAATTTCTGCCGGGATGGCTCACCTATGGCCCGGTAGTGGTGCAATGGATCGCGCTGGGGTTGCGATATGGCGATTTGAGCCTGCCGACGGCGGCAAATCCGCGGATCACCACCGGCGGGCTGTGCGGCGAGAGCAAGACGGCCATTCTAAACCTGGTGCGTGGCGATGCGCGGGATTGGCTGGCACCCTATACGGCGCTGGTGACGGGGCGCGATGATTTTAATCGCGCCTGGAGCCTCATGGCGCAGGCTGGCCTGGCGCTGCCGGTGGTGATCAAGCCGGATATCGGCTGCAACGGGACTGGCGTACGCCTGGTGCAGGACAACGATGCCCTGGCTGCGACGCTGGCGGCATTCCCGCGGGGGGTGACACTGGTGCTGCAGCGGCTAATCCCTTGGGAGGGCGAGGCCGGGCTGTTCTACATGCGCATGCCTGGGCAGGCGGCCGGGCGGATCACATCCCTGACGTTGAAGCATGCACCGTGTGTCACCGGGGATGGTGTGTCCACGCTGCAGGCGCTGATCTGCGCGGATCCAAGGCATGGCAGATTGCAGCATCTGTATCTCGCCCGATTGCGCGGCCGGCTGGATAGCGTGCCAGCGGTGGCGGAGCGGGTTCGGCTGGTGTTTGCCGGCAACCACTGCAAGGGCTCGATTTTCCGCAACGGCGCCGATCATGTGACGCCGGCGCTGACGGCGCGCATGGATGCGATCGCGCGTGCCATACCGGATTTCCATTTCGGTCGAATCGATGTGCGTTACCGCAGCCTGGCGGGCCTGCGGCAGGGCGAGGATTTTTCCATCATCGAGATCAACGGCGTAGGATCGGAGGCGACGCACATATGGGACCCTCAAACTTCGCTGCGAGACGTATATGCGGCACAGTTCCATCATTACCGCGCAGCGTTCGAGATCGGACGGGAGATGCGACGGCGCGGGGCCAAGCCCTGCGGGATAGGGCCCATGTGGCGGGATTGGCGCAACCAGGGACGGCTGATGCGATCCTATCCGCTGAACGATTGAGAGGCGGCGCGGCCACCGGCGTGGATGCAACGCAGCAAAACATCTCTGTGATGTGATCGCCTGTCGCCTGCTTGATGCCCACGTGCGGGCAGAGCCGCGCTAGGGCCGAAGGAGCATAGATGGACACGCATTATCCCGCCGAGACGGCGGATCTGTTCGAGACGGTGCGGATGGGGCCGATGACCCTGTCCAACCGCATCGTGATGGCGCCGCTGACACGCAGCCGCGCGGCGGCGGGCGGTGTGCCTGATGCGATGAACGCACGCTATTACGCGCAGCGGGCCAGCGCCGGGCTGATCGTGACGGAAGCAACCAACATCTCGCCGCAGGGGCGGGGCTATGCCTTCACGCCCGGGATTTTTTCGCCCGCCCAAGTGGCCGGATGGCGCCTGGTGACGGATGCGGTGCATGCGGCGGGCGGGCATATCATGTGCCAGTTGTGGCATGTGGGGCGGATCAGCCATCCGGATCTCCAAGTGGATGGGGCGCTGCCCGTGTCCGCCTCCGCGATCCAGCCGCTTGGTGTGCAGGCGTTCACCGAGACCGGCATGCAGACCATCCCCATCCCCCGCGCCCTGCGCACCGATGAAATACCGGGCCTTGTCGCGAGCTATGCGCATGCGACACGGTGTGCGCGCGCGGCCGGGTTCGATGGTGTGGAGATCCATGCCGCCAATGGCTACCTGATCGATCAGTTCCTGCGTAGCAGCACCAATACGCGGACCGATGCCTATGGCGGGTCACTGGAGAACCGGGCGCGGCTGCTGGTGGAGGTGGCCCAGGCGGTGACGGATGCCTGGAGTGCCGATCGCGTAGGCGTGCGATTCGGGCCGACCAGTGCCGCGAACGATATTGCCGATGCCGATCCGCAGGCGACGTTCGGCTATGCGATAACGCAGATGAGCCGGCTTGGGCTGGTGTATGCGCATGTGATCGAGGGGCAGACGCAGGGGCCGCGAGACTCGATCCCGGGCTTCGATTTTACGGCCTTGAGGCGCGCATTCTCAGGGCTATACATGGCTAATAATGGGCTGACGTTCGCGCTGGCCGTGAAGATGCGGCGCGAGAACCTGGCGGATCTGCTGTGTTTCGGCCGGCCGTTCATGGCCAATCCCGATCTGGTGGAGCGGCTGCGGACGGGGGCGCCCTTGGCACCGCTGGCAGCAAAGGAGCTGTGGTACGGCGGGCGGGCGCATGGGTATACGGACTTCCCCCGGCGCGACGGCTCGGTCTAGAAGCCGGCTTACGGGGTGGGAAGCCCCTGCCCCACTGAGCGGATGTTCGCATGACGTATCTTCACGCCCTGTTGATTGCCATCCTGCAAGGCGCGACCGAGCTTTTTCCGGTGAGTTCTCTGGGGCACGCGGTGATTGTGCCAGCACTGCTGGGCTGGCATTGGGACGAGCATGCGCCGGTGTTTCTGCCGTTTCTGGTCATGCTGCATCTGGGCACGGCGGCAGCACTGCTGCTGTACTTCTGGCAGGACTGGTGGGCGCTGGTGATCGGTGTGCTGGGGTTTTCCGAGGCACAGCGCGTGCGGGAAAGCCGACATATTTTTCTGTTGCTGGTCATCGCAACCATTCCCGCCGCCGTGTTGGGCGGCGTGCTGGAGCATCAGATTCGCCGGCTGTTCGAGACCCCGGTGACAGTGAGCGTGTTTCTGTTTCTCAATGGGCTCCTGCTGATCGGGGGGGAGAAGCTGCGGCGACGCGTGGCACCGGGGGGACCGACGCGGCCGCTCGCGACGCTGACCGTGGTGGATGCGATCGTGGTGGGGGCATGGCAGTGCCTGGCGCTTCTGCCGGGATTGTCCCGCTCGGGTGCCACGATCACGGGTGGGTTGCTGCGCGGGATTGATCATGCCGCGTCCGCGCATTTTTCGTTCCTGATTGCCACACCGGTGATCTTGGGCGCGACGGCGCTGGAAGTGCCGAAGCTGCTGCATGCAAGCGTGCCGCCGGGAACATTCCAGATGGCGGCTGTTGCGGCGGTTGTTGCGGGTGCCACCGCGCTGGCCAGCACGGCGTTCCTGATGCGCTATTTTCGGGGCAACGACAATTGGGCATTGGACCCCTTCGGCTATTACTGCCTGCTT
>PKZM01000092.1 GCA_003133065.1 Acetobacteraceae bacterium | reverse complement strand
CTTGCCTTCCATGTTGCCCATGGCGGGATCGATGCCGAGATGCGTCAGCAGCGGGTTGCCCCCGGCTTCGGCGGCGTAGGTGCCGGCGATGGCGAGTGTCAGCAGAATGGCCATGGCGGCNNAGCGCGAACGGGATCACCAGCAGCAGGACGTTTTCCAACACGTTGGTCAGGGCCGATGGATTCTCGAACGGGTGCGCGCTGTTGGCGTTGAAGAACCCGCCGCCATTGGTGCCGAATTCCTTGATCGCCTCCTGGAATGCCACTGGCCCGACCGCGATCGTCTGCTGCGCGCCACCGATGGTGTGCGCGGTGGCGTAGGGGGCGAGCGTTTCCGGCACGCCTGCCCAGAGCAGCAGCACGGCCGCCACGATGCTCACCGGCAGCAGCACATAGAGTGTCACCCGTGTCAGATCGACCCAGAAATTGCCGAGCGTTGTCAGCGTGCTGCCGGTGAACGCGCGCACCACGGCCACGGCCGCCGCGATGCCGGTGGCGGCACTGAGGAAATTATGCACGGTGAGGCCGAACATCTGCGCGCCGTAGGAAATCTGGGCTTCGGGCACATAGGCCTGCCAGTTCGTGTTGGTCACAAAACTGGCGGCGGTGTTGAACGCCAGGCGCGGCGACATCGCGGCCACGTGGAGCGGATTGAAGGGCAGCACATCCTGCAGCCGCAGGATGGCGTAGAGCAGCACGAAATGCAGCGCGTTCAGCAGGATCAGCGCGAACGCGTATTGCTTCCATCCCATGCCGTGCTTGGGATCGATCCCGGCCAGGGCATAGAAGCCGCGTTCCACGGGGGCGAGCACCGGGCTGAGGAAAGTGCGGCCGCCGGTGAACAGCGTGGCCATGTAGCTGCCGAGCGGAAAGGCCAGCGCGAACACGAGCGCCAGCACGAGCGCGATCTGCGCCCAGCCGATCAACGTCATGAGAGGATATCCTAATAGGCCAAGTCTAGAAGTCTTCCGGGCGGACAAGAGCCCACACAAGATAGATCAGCAGCAATCCGGATGTGATTCCGCCGAGAACGAGGTCGAGCATCAGATGCGCTCGCACAATTCCGCATAGGCTGCCATCAGAAGGATGGAAGCCGTGCCGAGCGCGATTACCACAATATCAGTCATCGCCGGCGCCTCCTCCGCGCCACGATGGGGGATTAGGGCGGGGGCACATAAAAAATCGATATGGAAGTTTATCGCGTCGCCACGCCGGTCATGTGACGACTGAACCCTGGCAACTGCCACCTGGTTCTGGAGCGGGTGAAGGGAATCGAACCCTCCTAGCTAGCTTGGAAGGCTAGAGCATTACCACTATGCTACACCCGCGCTGGTGTCTGTATATCGTGGCGCGGCGCGCAGGGAAAGCGCCCGCGCTCAGGGCCGGATGAACGTGCCGAAGGCGCGGGGGCTGGAGCCGCCCGGCATGGTGCCCACCACCGCCATCGTGGCCGCATCGATGATGCTGACCGTGTTGCTGTCCCAATTGGCCACGTACAGCATCCGCCCGTGCGGCCCGGCCTCGATCCCTTCCGGGTAATCTCCCACCGGAATGGTCGCCAGCTTTTGCAGCGTGGCGAGGTCGAACGCGGTGACGGTGGAGGCCAGTTCGTTGGTGACGAAGCCGCGCCCGCCGGCCAGCGCCACAACATAGGGCCGCTTGCCCACTTTGATGGTGCCGGCGAGACGCCGCGCGGTCAGATCGACCACGCTGACCGTATTGCTCTCCACATCGGCCGTGTAGGCATGCGTGCCGGCTTGATCCACCGCCACGCCGAACGGGTGCGTGCCCACGGCCACGCGCGCGACCTCGCGCAGCGTGGCGGTCTCCACCAGGGATATCGCGTTGGACAGCCGGTCCGCCACCACCAGCATGCGGCCATCTGGCGTCACGGCCAGGCCGGAGGGGGAATTGCCCACCTGAACGTGCGCCAGGATCGTCCCGGCCGCCGGATCGATCACCAGAACTTGGCTGCCGTACCAGTCGGCCACATACAGGCGGCGCCCGGCGGGCTGCACGGCGATGCCCAGCGGGCCGCCCGGTGCGGCGATGCGGCGCAAGATGCGCCGCCCCGGCACATCGATCACGCTGACCATCTGCGCCGAGGGGCTGGTGACAAACGCCAGGTGCCCGTCCGCGGACATGGCAATGCCGGCCGGCTTGCCGCCGACGGGGATGGTGGCCGCGATCCGGCGCGTGGCCAGATCCAGCACCGTGACGCAATCGCCGTCCTGGTCCGTGATCAGGGCTTCCGCGGCGCGTGCGGCCGCGGGCGCCAGGGCGAGCCACGCGGCCAGCAGGGCAGGCAGGTGGTGCCTCAGTGGCCGGATGCCCCGAAGCGGGCTTTCAGCCCGTCCAGTGCCGGCTGGCAGATCGCGGTGACCGCCCTGACCGCGGCTGCCTCGTTCAGATCGGGCGGGGGGTTGTTGTTGGGGTAGCCGCGGTAGAAGGCGCTGCGCCATTCCACGTGCGATCCGCCGGCTGTGGCGGTGACGCTGAGATGGGTGGAGAAATCCGCCACCGGCAGCACTTTCACGTCCACATGCGGCAGGAAGGTGCCGTAGGTCATATTCGTCGCGTCGTAATCGCTGAGTTCTTCGTCATGCCAGGCGCCGCCGGTTTTCAGGACCACGTCGCGCTTGGCGGTGTCGGGATCATTGCCGCCGGCGCCCGTTACCTGGGCGACCGCTGGCACCCAGGAGAGATCATGGAAGTTGCCGATGACGGCCCATACCTTGTCGGGCGGGGCCGCCACATCGACGGAGAGCTCGAGCTTCTGCCGGGTGGGGCCGTGGGCGAGGGCGGGGGTTGCGAGGAGGCAGAGGGCAAGGAGGAGGCGAGGGGGCATGGGGGCTCACTACGGCGGGCGGGAAGGGGAGGGAATAAGGCAGAAAGGCCAGGGGCTATGCCCCTGGAATTTTTTAGTTTGTGGGTATCGCCCTCTCCAGCTCCGCCTTCAGCCCATCCAGCGCCGGCTGAGTCATCGCCGCCACCGCCTTGATCGCCGCGGCCTCATTCAATCCCGGCGGCGGCCCGAAATTCGGATAACCGCGATAAAACGCGCTCCGCCATTCCACCACGGACCCGCCATCCGGCTGCGGCAATACCACCAGCGTGGAGGAATAATTCGTCACCGGCAGCACCCGCACATCCACATGCGGCAGAAACGTCGCGTAGGTGAATTTCTGCGGCTCATACCGCTCCAGCGCCTCGTCGGGCAGCACCGCGCCGCTCTTCAAGACGACCGTACGGGTGGCCGACTCCGGCGTGTCTCCCCCCGGCCCCCGCGAACTGGCGACCAGCCTGTCCCACGACATGTCGTGGAAATGCCCGATCAGCGCCCATACCTTCTCCGGCGCCGCCGCCACATGCACGCTGGCCACATACTTCACCCGCTGCGCATCATGCGCGGCCGCCGGCCCCGCAGCCCATGCCGCCAGCGCCCCCGCCGCCGCCGAAGCGGCCAGTGAAAATCTTCTGCCATGCCGCGCCACGCGTATCCTCCGTTTGGGCTTGTCGGCGCCTCTTATCGCCATGCCGCGCCGCGGTCCAACCCCGCTGAAAGGCGCCCCACCCTTGACATCACCGGCGCGGCATTCTTCATACGCCGCTCGCGTGCCGGCCATCGCCCCCAAGGCGACGCCGCCGGAGGGGTGTAGCTCAATTGGCTAGAGCGCCGGTCTCCAAAACCGGAGGCTGGGGGTTCGAGACCCTCCACCCCTGCCATGCGTCCTCTCGCCTTTTCTGGTACTGTCTTGGTTATGCCCGCTCTTCTTCCGCCTTCAGCCTAAGGACATCCCACGTGGCGTTTGCACCCGCGAAATTCCTGGCCGACGTCCGCGCCGAAGCGGCCCGCGTTACCTGGCCCTCACGCCGGGAGACGCTGGTGACCACCGGGCTGGTGCTGGCCATGTCCACCTTGGCTGCCCTATTCTTCTTCGCCGTCGATTTGGCGGCCGGCTGGGCCGTCCGCGTGCTGTTCACCGGCACGAACTGAGGATCCTCATACGTCATGGCCAAGCGTTGGTACGTCGTTCACGTTTATTCGGGCTTCGAGAAGAAGATCGCGGCCGCCATCAAGGAACAGGCCGAACAGAAAGGCCTGGCCGACCATATCGATGAGGTGCTCGTCCCCTCCGAGGAGGTGGTCGAGGTCCGGCGCGGCCAGAAAATCAACGCCGAACGCAAATTCTTTCCCGGCTACGTGCTGGTGAAAATGGAACTGACCGACGACGCCTGGCATCTGGTGAAGGATACCCCCAAAGTCACCGGCTTCCTCGGCACCAAGCTACGTCCGACCCCGATCAGCGAAGCCGAAGCCGACCGGATCATGAAACAGGCCCAGGAAGGCGTGGACCATCCCCGCCGCTCCGTGGTGTTCGAAATCGGCGAACAGGTGCGCGTGGCCGACGGCCCGTTCACCAGCTTCAACGGCACCGTGGAAGAAATCGACGAGGACAAGGGCCGCCTGAAAGTCTCGGTATCCATCTTCGGGCGCTCGACGCCGGTGGAACTGGAGTATGGGCAGGTTGAGAAGGTGTGATCGCCCGAGCCGCTTGAAAAGATGTTCTTTTTTGAAAAAAAGAACCAAAAAACTTTTGTCTGTTTAGGTTTTGGCTAAAGCCATACGCCAGGGCGTATCGTCAAGTGTGGCCTGGCGAGTCAGCTGGCGTGTGTTTTCGAGCACCGGAGCGGAGCGGCCGTTTGGGGCCGTGAGCACCGGAGAGAAGAAAACGCGCGCCA
>PKZM01000024.1:18864-25489 GCA_003133065.1 Acetobacteraceae bacterium | reverse complement strand
CTGATAGTAGGTCTCGCCCGTGTCGGGCGCGCCGTTGGTTGCCGCATGGGCGCGCGCGGCGCCGAGCGTCTCCGCCCATTCCGCCCAGGTAAAAATCCCGCGCTGCTGGAGCGTCAGCGCCATGGCAAAAGCCTGCGCCTGCCAAGGTGCCGCGAACACAGGCCCCTCTTCGTCGCGCGGAATGCCGGGAACGGCGGCGAGCGCCGCAAGCGCCGCCGGATCGGAGATGGTCGTTTCAGGCGGCATCGAGATAAGGCTGGAATGCGTCCACGGAGATGCGCAGCCCGGCACCCATCTGCCTGCCGTCCCTCGGTTGGCGCAAACAGTTAATGCAAGGCGCGTCCGCTGGCCTTCGTGATGGTGTCTAACAGCGCCGTCGCCGCCCGGCTGCAATGGCGCTCGCGGTGGCGCAGCACGACGAAGGCGCGGTCCGGCAGGTTCAACCGCACCCGATGCAACAGCCCAGCTTCAAGGCTGGGCGCCACCACGGACGCCGAGATCACCGTGGCCCCTGCGCCAGCCTCGACGGCGGCGCGTACCGCCTCATTGGACGGCAATTCCAGAGCCACCCGCAAGCTGGCGATCATGCCGGTTCGGGCAAGCTCTGCCTCGAATACCGAGCGCGTGCCGGAGCCTGGTTCGCGCAGCACCCATTCGATGTCGGCCAGCTCGGCCCATTCAGCACGGGCGCGGCCTGCCCAGGGGTGATCCGGCGCGACCACCAGTACGAGTTGGTCGCGCGCGATGACCTCGCTCAACAGCGCTGGGTCGGAAACCGCACCTTCAACGAGTCCGAGCTCGACCGTTCCGTCGTGGACGGCGGCCGCGACCTGGGCGGTGTTGCCGACCGTCAGCCGCAGTTCGATCCCCGGATGCGCCCGGCGGTAGTTGGCAAGATGGCGAGGCAACCAGTAGCCGGCGATGGTCTGACTGGCGCACACGGCCAGGCTGCCGCGCTGCAACCCGCCGAACTCCGCCAGCATGAGTTCCGCAGCCGCAACGCGTGCCAGCACGGCCCTCGCTTCTTCAAGAAATGCGCGTCCCGGCTCGGTCAACTCGATATTCCGCCCGACACGGTGGAACAGCTTCGTGCCGTGCCGGCTCTCCAGCGAGGCAATGGCGGCACTGGCGGCGGATTGCGCGAGGTTAAGCGCCTCGGCCGCGCGGGTGACGTGCTGCCGTTCCGCTACAGCGACGAATATCCGGAGCTGGTCCAGGGTCACCCTCGACACCTGTTCATAAGGGGCGGAGGCAAGGGATCTCCCGACAAACTCATCGTATGAACAGATTGTTCTGTTCGATTCATACTGTTGGATTGATTGATTGCACGCGCCCAGCTTGGTGTCCAGACGCGAAAGGGACACCGCAATGGCCGCTCTCCTGACTTCCATCCATCCTGTGCCGGGCGACGCCGCCCCTTCTATCTTTGGGCGCGCTGCGGTCCGGGCGTGCCAGTCGTGGCCCGGCCGGGTTGTGCCGGGCCTGCTGCTTTGCATCGGCGTCACTCTGTCGGCGATCGGGCTGGAGCGGATCGAGGCCCGGCTGGCCGGTGCCGCCTGGCTGGAGGCGCTGGTGCTGGCCATCCTGGTCGGCACCGCGGTCCGCACCACCTGGACGCCGGGCCACCGCTGGACTGCCGGCATCGATTTCAGTGCCAAGTTCCTGCTGGAGCTCGCCGTGGTCCTGCTTGGCGTCTCGGTGAGCGCGCGCACCGTGCTGGCGGCCGGGCCGGGGCTGCTGCTCGGCATTGCCGCTGTGGTGGTGCTGGCCATCGGCTGCTCTTACGGCATCGGGCGCCTGCTGGGCCTGCCGCACCGCATGGCGACGCTGATCGCCTGCGGCAATTCCATCTGCGGCAACTCGGCCATCGCCGCCGTCGCGCCCATCATCGGCGCCGATGGCGAGGACGTCGCTGCTTCGATCGCTTTCACCGCCGTGCTGGGCGTGGTCGTTGTGCTGACCCTGCCGTTGACGGTGCCGCTGCTGCATCTGAGCGGCCTGCAATACGGTGCCCTGGCTGGCCTGACCGTCTATGCAGTGCCGCAGGTACTGGCCGCAACGGCGCCGGTGGGGGCTGTCGCAGTGCAGCTCGGCACGCTGGTGAAGCTGGTGCGGGTGCTGATGCTCGGTCCCGTCGTGCTCGGCCTGTCGCTGCTTACGCGACGCTTGCGCGACGAGGCGGACGAAGCGGCGCCGCACGTCACGGCGGGCGACCGGCCAGAAGCGGGCAAGCTGCCTCTGCACAAGCTTGTGCCGTGGTTCATTGTTGGGTTTCTCTTGCTTGCCGGCTTGCGCTCTGCCGGACTGATCCCGAGCGCGGCGCTGGCGCCCGCCGCCTGGGCCGCGAACCTGCTGACCGTCATCTCCATGGCAGCCCTCGGCCTCGGCACCGATTTGCGTGTGGTGGCCCGTGCCGGCGGCCGGGTCACGGCAGCGGTCACCGCCTCCCTGCTCGTCCTCGGCGCGATCAGCCTGGGCCTCATCCGCCTGCTCGGACTCGCATGAGCGACACCCGCATCACGGCGCCGGCTTCACGAATCCCAGGCGTTGTTCACCATGACCGTATCTCGGCGTTCCATATTCGCCGCCGCCCTCGGCACAATCCTCGTCTTCCCGGCGGTGGCCTGCTCAAGGCTCGCGCAGCGACCGCGGGAGGCGGCTTGGCCTTGAACAGGCCAGCCAGCCGAGCGATCGTCGCGCGTGGAAGGCAGCCGAACCAAGCAGCCGGGGGGTTGGTGGGGGTGATCGCTTGGCGGGTGGGGGTCAGGTGAGGAGGAAGCCGCCATCGACGTTGAGGGCGGTGCCGGTGGTGTAGCTGGCGGCGGGGCTGACAAGGTAGAGGACGGCGCCGGCCATTTCGTTGGGCTGGGCAGGGCGGCCCATGGGGATGTTTGCTTCCCATAAAGCGCGGTTTTCCGGGGCCAGAAGGGCGCCTGCGAGTTTGGTGGCGGTGAGGCCGGGGAGCAGGGCGTTGACGCGGATGCCCAAGGGGGCACATTCGCGGGCGAACGACTTGGTCATGCCGACGACGGCGGCTTTGGTGATGGAATAGATGCCCTGGTTGAGGCCAGGCACCACGGCGTTGACGGAGGCGACGTTGACGATGGCGCCGCCGCCCTGGGCGGCCATGATCTTGATGGCATGGGTGGTCATGAAGAAATACCCGCGCATGTTGACATCCACGGTTTTTTGGAACGCGCCCGGATCGGTATCCTGCACCGGGCCGTAATAGGGGTTGGTGCCGGCATTGTTCACCAATATGTCCAGCCGGCCATGGCGCGCCTGGATGGCGGCGAAGGCGGCGGCGATCTGGTCCATTTCACCCACATGGATCGCCATGGCCTCCGCCGCGCCGCCCTGGGCGCGGATGGTGGCGGCGACCGCCTCGCAGCCATCGATCTTGCGGGAGGCGAGGATCACATGGGCGCCGTGCCTGCCCAGCAGGCGGGACGTCGCCTCACCGATGCCGCGGCTGGCGCCGGTGACCAGGGCGATTTTGCCGGTGAGGTCGAACAGCCCTTCGATGGGTGCGGTATTGCCCATGGCGATCCCCGTTTATGGTGTTTGCGGTCAAAATTGCGCGTTTGACCTTAGAGGCAAATACCCTAACGTAGCTGACAGGGAAATGCGCCGCGATCAGACGGCACGGAAACGCGAAAGGGGTAGGCCATGGGCCACCAGGGAACAGCATCGCCGGGGGACGCGGCCTGCCTGACCGCAGGCGTGCGCACGCGCCATGCATGGGAGGGCCATTATCCGCCGCATCTGAGCTGGCATCTGGACTTTGAGACCGGCACGCTGACCAGCCTGCTGGATGCGGCGGCCGACCGCTGGGGCGAGAAGCCGTTTATTGAATATCGCGACCGCCAGACGAGTTTTCGGCAGATTGCGGCGCTGGTGGATCGCCTGGCGGCGGGGTTTATGGTGGCCGGGTATGGGCCCGGGCGTACGATTGCGCTGTATCTGCCCAACACGCCATGGCACACGGTGTGCTTGTTCGCCGGTGCCCGCGCCGGGGCCAAGATGGTGCATTTGAGCCCGCTGGATGCGCCGCGCGAGCTGCTTTTCAAGCTTTCCGATAGCGGCGCGGATGTGGTGATCACCACCAATCTTGGCGGGCTGGCGACCAATGCGGCGCGGCTGGCGGCATCGGGCGCCATTCCGCCGGTGCTGGTGGGCGACGATGCGTTCTGGGGCGGCACCACGGGGGACCCGATGCCGGCAGAGGGCGAGCGGATTTGCAGGCTGGAGGCGATGTTCCGCGACGTGTTGCCGGCGGCGTGGCCGGTTGTGCGGCCGGAGGATATTGCCATGCTGCAATATACCGGCGGTACCACGGGCATGCCGAAGGGCGCCATCCTGACCCACGCCAATATCGTGGCCGCCACCTACAGCTATCTGGGATGGCGTGACGATAGCGTGCCGCCGAGCGGCATGCAGCGGGTGATCGGGGTGCTGCCGATGTTTCATGTGTATGCGCTGGGCATTGTGCTGATGCTGAACCTGGTGGATGGCAACGAGGTGCTGCTGCGCCCGCGGTTTGATGTGAAGACCACCTTGCAGGACATCGAGATGAAGCGGGCCACGAGCTTGCCGGCGGTGCCGACGATGCTGATTGCGTTGTTGAGCGAGCCGGGTGCGGAGGCGCGCGACTATTCATCGCTGACGATGATCGGATCGGGCGGGGCGCCGTTGCCGGCGGAGGTGAATGCGCGGGCCGAAGCGTTGTTTGGGCGCCCACTGCGGCTGGGATGGGGCATGACGGAGACGGCGGCGGTGGGCACGCGTGTGCCGCCGGGCATTCGCGCCAAGCCCGGCATGATCGGCGCGCCGCTGCCCAATGTGGAGATGCGCATCGTTTCGCTGAGCGATCCGTTGCGGGTTTTGCCGCCCGGGGAGATCGGCGAGATTGCCACACGCGGCCCGAATGTGTTCAGCGGCTACTGGAACCAGCCGGAGACGAGTGCGGCCAGTTTTGCCGATGGCTGGTTCCTGACCGGCGATATCGGATCGATGGATGAAACGGGGTTGTTCACCCTTGTGGATCGCAAGAAGCGCATGATTATTTCGGGTGGCTTCAATGTGTATCCGAACATGATCGAGAACAGCATTTACGAGCATCCGGATGTGGAGGAGGTGATCGTGATTGGGGTGCCTGATCCTTATCGTGGCGAAGCGGCCAAGGCGTTTGTGAAACTGCGTGCTGGTGCGGCGGCGTTGACGCTGGAGGGTTTGCGCGATTTTCTGGGTGACCGGGTGGGCCGCCATGAAATGCCCACCGCCCTTGAGCTGCGCGACAGCCTGCCCAAAAGCCCGGTTGGCAAGCTGCTGGCCACCCGCCTCGCCGACGAAGAGCGCGCCCGTCGTAGCGAGTCCGCGACAGCCAGTTAAACGTTTTTTGCTTCTTTTTTTCAAAAAAGAAGATCCTTTCTTTTGTTTGTGAGGGCTTTTGTATGGACCTGCGCTTCACCCCCGAGGAAACCGCCTTCCGCGATGAGATGCGCACGTTCTTCCGTGAGAAGATTCCGGCCGAGATCCGCAAGCGCCTGGGCGAAGGCCGGCATATCGGCCGTGAGGAGTGGATTGCCAGTCAGCGGATCATGAACGCCGCCGGGATTGCCGTGCCGCATTGGCCGGAGGCATATGGCGGCCGCGGCTGGAGCCCGATCAAGTTGTATATCTACAACGAGGTGATGCTGAGCGAGAACGTGCCGAGCCCGCTGCCGTTCAACACGCACATGGTGGGGCCTGTGATTGCGGCGTTTGGGAACGATGCGCAGAAGGCGCATTACCTGCCGCGCATCGCCAATATCGATGATTGGTGGTGCCAGGGGTTTTCCGAACCCGGCGCGGGATCGGATCTGGCCAACCTGAAGACCCGCGCCGTGCGCGATGGCGATTTCTGGGTGATCAACGGGCAGAAGACATGGACCACGCTGGCGCAGTGGGCGGACTGGATTTTCGTGCTGGCCCGCACCAACCCCGACGCGCGCAAGCCGCAGGAAGGCATCAGCTTCCTGCTGGTGGATATGAAAACCCCCGGCATCACGGTGCGGCCCATCCAGCTTATCGACGGGGAGCACGAGGTGAATGAAGTGTTCTTCGATGATGTGCGAATCCCGGCGGAAAATCTGGTGGGCGTGGAAAATCGTGGCTGGGACTGTGCCAAGTTCCTGCTGGGGAACGAACGGTCCAACATCGCCCGGATTGGCGCATCCAAGGCGCGGCTGCGGCGCATCCGCGAAATTGCCCGCAGCATCCCGGCCGGGGATGGGGCGCTGTGGGACGATCAGAGTTTTCGCCACAAGGTGACGGCCGTGGAAATTGAGCTGAAGGCGTTGGAGATGACCCAACTGCGTGTGGTTGCCGCCGAGCGCGACCATGGCAACACGCCGAATCCTGCCTCCTCCATCCTGAAAATCAAGGGATCGGAAATTCAGCAGGCGACGACGGAGCTCGCGCTGGAAATGGCGGGGCCGTTCGCGCTGGCGTACCATGATCACGAACCGGCCGAAGGGGCGAATGATCTGCCGGACGGGTTCGGGTGGGCGGATACGGCGGCGCCGGAGTATTTCAATTATCGGAAGGTGACGATCTACGGGGGATCGAACGAGATCCAGCGGAA
>PKZM01000024.1:0-18855 GCA_003133065.1 Acetobacteraceae bacterium | reverse complement strand
CCAGAAGACCCAGACGGGGTACGATCCGGATCTGTGGGCGAAATACGTGGAGCTGGGCCTGACCGCCCTGCCCTTCGCCGAAGAAGAGGGCGGCTTCGGCGGCGGGCCGGTGGAAACCATGATCGCCATGGAAGCCATCGGCAGCGGCCTGGCATTGGAACCGTACCTCGCCAGTGTGGTGCTGGCCGGTAACCTTATCCGGCTCGCCGCCTCACCGGCCCAACGCGAAACCCTGATCCCCGCTATCGCCGCAGGCAAACCCTTCGCCTTTGCGCATACCGAACGCCAATCCCGCTACAACCTGTTCGATGTGGCAACGCACGCAAAACGCACTGAAAGCGGCTACACGCTGGAAGGTGACAAATCCGTGGTGCTGCATGGCGATAGCGCGCAGACCCTGATTGTCAGCGCCCGCACGTCCTCGGCGAGCCGAGCCGACCGGCATGGATTGACGCTGTTCGTGATCGACGCGGCCACCCCGGGCATCTCTCGGCGTGGTTTCGCGACACAGGATGGGCAGCGCGGCGCGGCCATTTCGCTGGCGGGCGTGCACGTGCCGCACGAGGCCGTGCTCGGCGCGCCCGACCACGCCGGCGATCTGATCGAACAGGTGACCGACATTGGCATCGCGGCCGTGTGCGCCGAAGCGGTGGGCGCGATGGCGGCGCTACATGCGCTGACGCTGGAGTATCTGAAGACCCGTAAGCAGTTCGGCGTGCCGATCGGCAGCTTTCAGGTTCTGCAACACAAGGCGGTGGACATGTTCACCGCGCTGGAACAGGCCCGCAGCATGGAATTTTACGCGGCGATGATGGCGGCCGAGCCGGACGCGCGCGCCCGCCGCGCCGCCATTTCCGCGGCCAAGGTGCAGATCAACAATTCGGCGCGGTTTGTGGGGCAGACGGCGATCCAGCTTCATGGCGGCATCGGCATCACCATGGAATATCGTGCAGGGCATTATTTCAAACGGCTGACGATGATCGAGAGCCTGTTTGGGGATACGGCGCATCATATGGAAATGGTGGACCGGGCGGGAGGGCTGTTGGAGGCGGCGTAAGTTTGCGTTCGTAAATATCGCCCGGCGATCGGCTACAACGACATTTCTGTCATGCGGGAGCGTTCTATCCGCACCATCCGGCAATGTTTCCGGAGGCGAGCCACGAAGCATGGTCTTTTTTAAAAAAGGACCGAACAGTTTGGCCGCGCAGGCTAATCCGGCATCGGTTGCCGCTCATCCCCTTGCGCAAGACGGGACATAAACAAAATTTGATACACGGCCTCATCCAAACAGGAAACTCCGATAAGAAATGGTGGTTAATCTCAGGAATTGGACCATGTTATTTCGCCGGGTTCGGAGTTATGGGACATGCGGAGAACGCTTATCGGATTTTTGTCAGCGATCCTGATTTCAAGTGCCGCTTCGGCCGAGACCCTCATTGCAATCCCTGAAGCGGCGATAACCGTGATTTCGCCGCAGGGCGGGACGGCAGCCTCGGGAATCATTGGTGACTCGTCCGTTCTCAACCCAACCTGGTCGCTCGAACAGTGGGGAAGTCCGCAGTCCATATCGGGATCACAGCGATTCGCGGCCGATTCGGATTGGACGGTGACAAGCGGATCAGACCCGGCAACGAACGCTGAAACAGTAGGCTTTTCAGCCGCATTGGACGAATACGTCCTTCAGCAAAACATGCAGAGCACCAATACGAGTAGCCCCAACTATCATGCGTGCGGGGCGGAAGCGGACCTCTTTATGCAGAACAATGGACAATACGATGCGTATGGTTCCACACAGCCCCTTGCAGAACGTTTTGCAAGTTCCGCGCTGGTGGGAAGTTTGCATCAGCTCGCGGGAACAGTGCGGCTCACCATTTCACCTGAAACGGTTGGAGCCAACACCTGTGCCTCACCCAACTATGCTTCCTACGGATTTAACCTGATCCTCCATAACGTTGTGAACGGAGAGACGCTCTTTTATCAAATTGAGCTGCGCGACTCGCGCGGCGTAAGTAGTTTGCCCAATCCCATCCAGTGCGGAGGTTATCCGCACGGCAGTCCCGCTGTGTATTGTGTAACATACCTTGCGCCTAATCTGTTTGGCGGGAGTATGCAACAGCCTAATACGACCACTGATTACAATATGAATCTGTTAACAGGACTGCTCGCATACATTAGAGCGGGATATAATGGCATGGATCAAGATCCGAACGACTGGATCGTGACAGGGTTTTATTGCGGACAAGGCGGCGATGGTACCTTTAGCGCCGGGTCGGCATGGGAAGACGTGACCCTCTCAGCGTACTGAATTCTGGTACGAGGCGGCACATACGGGTGGCGAGGCTCGCCACCCGCGCACGCCACGGTTGAAAGTTTTTTGCTTCTTTTTTTCAAGAAAGAAGCGCTTTCTTAACGCCATGACCCGCCACCGGCGCGAAAAATCCACGCTTATCACCATGGGCAGCTACTCCCTCACCAAGAAGGGTGTAGAGCGTTTTGACTGGGCCGATCCTTACAGGGTCGCGGTCGGGCTCAGTTGGCCGAGTTTCCTCGGCGTCGTCACGCTCACCTACGCCACCATCGCCGCGCTATTCGCCACCGCCCTGATGATCGCACCGGGGGCGGTGGCCAATGCACGGAGCCTGCATTTCTCCGACTTCTTTTTTTTCAGTGTGGAAACCCTCTCCACGGTCGGCTATGGCGAACTCTACCCCGCCAGTTTTCTCGGCCATAGCATTGCCAGCGCGGAGATGCTGACCGGCGCTGTATTTACCGCTCTGCTGACCGGCCTTACTTTCGCGCGATTTTCAAAGCCGCGTGCCAAGTTCCTGTTCGCGGACCATCCGATTGCCACCACGCATGATGGCCAGCGCACATTGATGCTGCGCGTGGGGAACGGACGCGCGACGGTGCTATCGGACGCGAAGGCAAAACTCAGCGTGCTGATTTCCGAACAGTCCCAGGAAGGGCAGACGTTCCGCCGCACCCACCAGCTTCATTTGGTGCGTGACACGCTGCCCGTGTTCCCGCTGACCTGGACGCTGATGCACAAGGTGGACGAAACGAGCCCGATGTTTGGCATCGCGCCGGAGGAAGCGCGAAAAGCCGACGCGCGGCTGTTTGTTTCGCTGGAAGCCCGCGATCCGGATCTCTCCAGCATTGTCCATGATCTGCGGAGTTATGGACCCGGGGATCTTCTCTTCGACATGCGATATGTGGATGTGATCAGCATGGATGGTAACGGCAAGCCGGTTGCCGACATGACGAAGCTGAGCGAGGTTGAGCCGGAGGGTTCCAGGCCGTGACAAGAGGGAAGAAGAGTCTTCTTTTTTGAAAGAAAGAAGCAAAAAACTTTTGACATGTTGGCAGCGCGACCCGCCGGCAGCGTACGCAAAGACCGTTCTTGCTTTCTCAGTGCGGCAGCACCGAAGGTGCCGGCGGGTATTGCAGGATCAGGTTCTGCGAGGAATGCGATATCCACGCATGGAAGCGTTGGAAGAAATCCAGGCCCAGCACCATATCCTCGGTATTCGGCGCATCGGGATCGAGCGCACTTGGCAGCAGCGATCCGGTCTTTATCCGGTTGATTCCATTATCCTTCTGGTTGAGGATACCGATTTCCATATCGTGCACCTCCAGCGGCCCGATCTTCACGCTGTGGAAGATGTGCCTGAAGTATTTCACCGCGAAGGGCCCGATCCCGGAGGCCATTTCATGGCCGGGGGCATCCATCACCGACACATCCACCCCCAGCCGCGCCGCCGCCTTTCGGTAGATGAAAGACTGGAAGGCTCCGGTATCCAGGAGCGCCTTCACCCGCTGCCCATCGATGGTGATCAGGATGTCCGCCTGCCGATCCTTGGCGATCGCCTCGAGGGGAACCTTGTACAAGGGGGGCGCCAGCCCCACCGTGGGATGATGGCAATCCCCGTCCGCCTCGAAAAGGATCGCGTATCCGCCGGCGAAATCCAGATCGATGTCGTAGGCGGACATCATGTTCATCCCGAATACGCCATCCCAGCCCGGCTGTTGGCGCGCTGTCCAATACGCGCCACCGCCGAGAACCATCCCATCCGCGTTCATCTGCCCGACGCGCATATGCCTGGCGGTTCCGCTGTACACATCGCGAACACCGCCGATCCCGTAAGCCTCGCGCCCGATCCGATTCAACCGCACGCCCAGCCGGTCGCCTGCTTCCAGGTTCAGGGAGGTGGCAAAGAACCCAGTATCCAAGACAAGGTTGGCCGGGTGTTCGTTGATCTGCGCGGTGAACAGGTAATGCCCGCGCTCCGCCCGCACCGGCAGCACTGCCACGGCCCCCAGCGTGCACTCGGCGGCGGCGGCGGCGGCGCGCGGCACCGTGCCGCAGACCAGGCCAGCCAAGGTAACGGCTGCCCAACAAAAGCCAACGCACGTGCGATTGCCCACGCTGCCAATCCTTCAGTTAAGCCTTCAGCAGGCTGAAACGGCGGCGTAATCACGTATAGAGGTGGCATGGCGGCGGGTCGATTTAAAGTTTGCCCTGCGGCCCGTGAAGGGACGCGGTGGTGGGCTGAACATCCTACCGTGCGGTGCGGGCGGCTTTGATACCGCGGCGCAATTTTGCCATGCCGCCGATCCAGCGTTCGTAATTCTCGGCTTTGCCGCGGATGTAATCGGCGACTTGTGGATGCGGCAGAATCATGAATTTTCCGGCGCGCAGGCCGGCCAGCGCGGCATCGGCCACCGCTTCCGGAGTCAGCACGCCATCCACATCGGCGCCGGCGAAGAAATCGCCCAGCACCATCGGGGTCGCCACACCCTGCGGGCACAGCACGGAAACGCCGATGCCGTGATCCTTGTGCGCGATGGCCAGGCTTTCCGCGAACCCGATGGCGGCATGTTTTGTGGTGCTATACGTTGCCGAGCCGATCTGCGAGAGCAGCCCGGCGGCCGAGACGGTGTTCAGCAACCAGCCTGATTTGCGCGCGATCATGCCCGGCAGCACCGCGCGTGCGGCGTAAACATGCGCCATCACGTGCACCGCCCAGGACCGTGCCCAGGCCGCATCCGGCGCGGAGGCGGCGTTATCGAAATCCGGATCTATGGTGATGATGCCGGCATTCGAGCAGAACAGGTCGATTGGCCCTGCCGTTGCCTCCGTCTCCGCCACCACGCGCTTGATGTCGTCCTGCCGGGTCACATCGCAGGTGAATGCGGCGCCTTGCACCAGGCGGGCGGTTTCTGCCGCGCCGGCCGGGTTCAGGTCGGCGATGGCGATGTGTCTGGCGCCCTCGGCATGAAACAGCAGCGCCATCGCCCGCCCGATGCCGCTTCCGCCCCCGGTAATGACGATCGTTTGGTTACGAACGTCCATATCGCGTCTCTCCCCGGCTCACGGGCCCAAACGAATAAAAGTCTTTTGCTTCTTTTCTTCAGAAAAGAAGATTCTTCTTTCTTGAAAGAAAGAAGCAAAGAACTTTTAGCTAATAGATCTCGAACAAGCCGGCAGCACCCATGCCGCCGCCGACGCACATGGTGACGATGCCCCATTTGGCACCGCGGCGGTGGCCTTCGATCAGCGCATGCCCCGCCATGCGGGCGCCGGACATGCCGTAGGGGTGGCCGATCGAAATGGCGCCGCCATCCACGTTCAGTTTGGCCGGATCAATGCCCAGCCGGTCGCAACAATAGATGACCTGCACCGCGAAGGCCTCGTTCAGCTCCCACAGATCGATATCATCCACGGTCAAGCCGTTCCGCTCCAGCAGGCGCGGCACAGCGAAGACCGGGCCGATGCCCATTTCGTCCGGCTCGCATCCGGCGACCGAGAGGCCGCGCAACGCGCCGAGCGGGGAAAGCCCCCGCCGCGCCGCTTCTGCCGCCTCCATCACCACGCAAGCCGAGGCGCCATCGGAGAGCTGGGAGGCATTGCCCGCCGTGATCACATGGCCCGCACCGCGCACCGGCTTCAGCGCCGCCAACCCCGCCAGCGTCGTGTCGGCCCGGTTGCCCTCGTCCTTGTCCAGCGTCACATGGCGAAAACTGACCTCGCCGCTGGCCTTGTCGACGATCGCCATGCGGCTTGGCAGGGGCACGATCTCGGCGGCCAAGCGCCCTTCGCCTTGCGCCATCGCGGTGCGGCGCTGGCTTTCCAGCGCGTATTCATCCTGCCGCTCACGGGTGATCCCGTAGCGCCGCGCCACGATTTCCGCCGTGTCGATCATGGGCAGATAGATCTCGGGCTTGGTTTCGGTGAGCCATGCATCGGCCGCGCGAAAGCGGTTCATGTGATCGTTCTGCACCAGGCTGATGCTTTCCACGCCGCCGCCCACAGCGATGGGCACGCCATCGAACACCACACGCTGGGTGGCCATGGCGATGGCTTGCAGGCCGCTGCTGCATTGCCGGTCTACCGTGGTGCCGCTGGTGGCAACCGAAAGCCCCGCGCGGATGGCGGCCTGGCGGGCGATGTTTTGCCCCGTGGCGCCCTGCTGCAACGCGCAGCCCAGGATCACGTCCTCTACCTCGCTGGCAGCAAGCCCCGCTCGCTGCACCGCATGCGCCACGGCGTGCCCGGCGAGCGTTGCACCGTGCGTGTCATTGAAGGCGCCGCGATAGGCACGCCCGATGGGCGTGCGCGCGGTTGAAACGATCACGGCCTCGCGCATCGAATACGCCTCCCTGCCGCGCGCCACTGGCACCGGCTGTTTTTGGGCCGCCCCGGCATATTGGCATCCGGACCAGCCAAGATCATACGTTTTGACAATCCCCGCGCGCATGGTCCTGCTGGACCGGGCCATGCCGGGTTGTCATAGTCGGCACTGTCGGGTGTTCACCCTAACCCTGTCAACGGCAGCCGGGCCCACGCGCCAGGCGGGATTGCACCATGGCCGAGCCGAAAACCACCACACGCGACCGGATCCTGGAGGTGTGCCGCGTGCTGTTCAACGAACGCGGCCCGGCCGAGGTGACCACTGCGGAGATCGCCCAGGCGGTGGGCATCAGCGAGGGCAATCTGCACTACCATTTCCGCCGCAAGGAACAGATCGTGGTTGCCCTGTTCGACCTGTTTGAGGCCGCCCTGGACCGCGCCGGCACGCCGGACCCCGACCTGAAGCGACGCGCCGAGCCGCACCGGGACTATTTGGCCGGCTGGTTCAACATGATGTGGGAGTGGCGGCTGTTTTACGCCGCCGGGATCTACCGCCTGGCGCCGGATCTGCAGCCGCGGCTGATGCAGGTGACGGATCACGGGCAGGCCCATGTGCGCCGCGTTCTGGGCGAATTGGTGGATGACGGCGTGCTTTACGCCAAGCCGGCGGAGATCGACCGGCTGGTGGTGAATGGCTGGATTGTCGCCAGCTACTGGATCGACTACCTGCGCAGCCGGCAAGGGGTGCAAACGATCACGCGCGACCATATCCGGTGGGGGTTAGCGCAGGTGGAGGCGCTGTTTACGCCGTATACGGTGGCACGTGCGGGGCGGGCGGCAAGGTTTGCCGTGAAGACTGGTGCTTTTTGAAAAAAGAACCAAAAAAAACTTTTAACTGTTGGATCCGGGAACGCTGATATAATGGCGGAACTGATTGAGATCCGGGAACAGCACCGGTTCAACGAAAAAACACTCGCGAACACCCTAACGCAGGCTCTGCCGGATTTGCGCGCGCCGCTCGCGATCAGGCAATTCCAGGGGGGGCAATCAAACCCGACCTTTCTGATCACCGATGACGGCGGGCGCCGCTATGTGCTGCGCAAGAAGCCGCCGGGCGATATCCTGCCCTCCGCCCACGCTGTGGAACGGGAATTCGCGGTGATGCGCGCGCTGGGGCAAACCGACGTGCCCGTGCCGTGCGCGCGCGTGCTGTGCGAGGATTCCAGCATTATCGGCACGCCGTTCTACGTCATGGATTATATCGAAGGCCGGGTGCTGACGGATATCCGCCTGACCGATATCCCGGTCGGCGACAGGGCGAACTATTACAATGCCATGGCCGACGGGCTGGCCGCCCTGCACCGTGTGGATTGGCAGGCGGCCGGGCTAGCCGGGTTTGGCCGCCCGCAGGCGTATCTGGCCCGCCAGATCAGCCGATGGACCAGGCAGTATCTCGCCTCCAGCCCCGATGCGAATACGGAGATGGAAAACCTGATCGCCTGGCTGCCCGCGCACCTGCCGGCCGACGAGCCGGCCGTGATCGCCCATGGCGACTATCGCTTGGGTAATCTGATGTTCGCGCCGGATACGCCCACCCTGGTGGCCATCCTGGATTGGGAACTCGCAACGCTGGGCCACCCGATGGCCGATCTCGCCTATCTCGCGTCCTTCTACCACTTGCCCCAAGGGGGAGAGCACGCCCACGGGCTGGCCGACGCCGACCTCGACGCCCTCGGCATTCCCGGCGAAGAGGCGCTGCTGGCGCGGTACTGCAGCGCGGTGGGCCGCGATTTTCCGGCACGGGACTGGCCCTTCTACCTTGCCTTCTCGCTATTCCGCTCCGCGTCCATCGGCTGGGGCGTGTATGATCGTTCCCGCCGGGGCAACGCGGCCGATGCGCGTGCCCATCTGTACGGCGACATGTTCCGCACCTGCGCGCGCGCCGCCTGGCGCATCGCGCAGTCAGGCTGACAATGAGAGGCCCCGGTTCAACCTTTTATCAGTGAACCGCGCTTACGCTGGCGCCGCGACGACGGGGGCATGACCATAGTGGACGAGGCGGGACTCAGCGCCGAGATCGAGCGCTGGCTGCAAACCGAATCCTCGCGTCTGCTGCCAAGTTTTCCGGCTGTGCTGGAAACGCACTACCTGCGCGATGAAGGGCCGCGCCGTATCCGCGCCGGCCGCATGCCGCGTCTTGTGGGCGCGGCGGTCGCCACGGTTCTGTTCCCGCTGCTGTTGGCGGAGCTGAAGGACGTGCAAGGCCTGATCTGGATCTGCTGGGCCGGCGTCGTGCTGCCGGTCCAGATTTTCGGCGCCGTCATGACCCGGCTGAGTCTGGGCTACCACCGCCATCAGGCATTGCGCGTCATCAACGCCGTCATCACGTTGTCTGCCGCCACCGTCGTACTGACCGCCAGCCGTTACGCAACCGAGGCTGAACTGCTCGGCGTCACATTGATGGTGGTTCAGGTGGACGTTGCCAGCGCCAGGCAGCGGGCGCCCCTGTCCATGGTGCTGGGCTGCATCATCGCCGCCATTTTCGGCCTTGGCAGCCAGTTCATGCACGGCGTATCGCCGATCGGCGGGCTGATCCTTTTCGCCATCGTCAGCATCTGCACTCTGTTCGCCGTCAATGACGCCGTCCATCTGGAGCGCGCCATCCGGCGTAGCTATGCGCTGGCGCTGCGCGAGCGGATCAAGCAGCACGATCTGTTCCGCCGCAATCGCGAGCTTGCCGCACTCGCCCGATCCGATCCGCTCACGGGCCTGGCCAACCGGCGCGCCTTCGATTCCTGGCTCGCGGCGCTGTGGGATGAAGCCGTGCCGATGGGGGAACCGTTGGGCATGATCATGCTCGATGTGGATTACTTCAAGGCCTACAACGATTTCTATGGGCACCCCGCAGGCGACACGTGTTTGCAGGCTGTGGCGCGCTGCCTGAGGGAGCAATTGCGCAACACATCCGATCTNNGTGGCGGCGATGGATATGCCGCATCTGGGCACGGCTTCTGGCAACAAGGTGCTGAGTGTCAGCGCAGGTGCCGCGAGCATTGTGCCGGCGCCGGCCTTGGCGCCCGGCCAACTCACGGCGCTGGCCGATTCGGCGCTATATGCCGCGAAGGCGGCCGGGCGTAACCGGATTATGTTGGCGGCGGAGGATTGGGCGGCGAGGGTGGAGGTGAGAAAGGAAGGAAGTGTTCTTTTTTGAAAAAAAGAACCAAAAAACTTTTAACTGTTGGTGCGCGACTCACCGGCAGCGCACACAAAGGGACAAAAGTTTTTTGCTTCTTTTTTTCAAAAAAGAAGAATCTTCCTTACCTTCTCCCCACCCGCCGCAAGGCATCCGGCGTGAAATCTTCCGGCGACAACGATGTACCGTTATATGTCGGCGCATGGCTTTCTTCGCTATGCATGCCCTGCACCAGGTAGCGGTGCTGGATCAGATCCAGGAATTCGTAGCCATCGGCGGTGAGTAGCGGCACATCGGGTGCCTGTTCGATAAATGCCAGGGCGGTGCGCCAGAGTTGGCCACGCGAGTCGTAGCGGTCACTGATCGCGATCTGCCAGCTATCCTCGTCGATATAGAAGGTGCGGCGCGCGTAGATGTGGCGGAAGCCCGGCTTGAGGGTGGCTTCCACCACCCAGACGCGATGCAGCTCGAAACGGATCAGATCGGGGTTCACTGCCTGGGGCTTGACGATGTCGACGTATTTCACGCCGGGCTGCTGCAACTTGTAGGTGTTGTAGGGGATATAGATTTCCTTTTTCCCCTTCAGCTCCCAGCTGTAGCGGTCGATCGCGCCGTTAAACATATCGTAATCGTCAACGGTTTCCAGACCGTCGGTATTTGTTACCGGCGTATCGTAGTTGATTTCCGGCGCGCGGCGCACCCGGCGTTCACCGGGGTTATAGGTCCATGCCTCGCGCGGCTGCTCGAAGGGATCCTGATGGCTGACCACCAAGGTCAGCTGACCCGCGATCCGCGGCGGTTCCTGCACTTCCTGCCAAAACAGGCTGTCCCATTTCTGCGGATTGTCGATGCCGGGGATGTTGTAGGGGAACATGATCTGTTCGTGCCAGCGCGTGAGCGCATAGTCGCCGCCCGGCGTGGTGATGGCGTTTTCCACCGTGCGCTGCAACTGGGAGCCGCGCCAGCGCAGGATGTGGTTCCAGACGGCCTGATTGCCGTTCTGCGGAATGGGGAAGGGAATGGAAAGCTGCGCGCCCACCACATCGAGGCCGTTATCCGAAAGATGCGCGCGCCCCGCATTGGCGATGGCGTTGTCGTAGATATATTGCGGTGCCGCGAAGGTGCGGTGCGTGGGATAGACATCCACATGGTAGCCCGGCAGGGTGCGGATCATGGCCACGGTGCCATCCGCGAGCTTGCTGGCGTATTGATCCACGTTCTGCGCCGTGATCGAGAACAGCGGCTTTTCCGACGCAAAGGGATCGATGCGCGGCCCGCCCGGCACATAGCCTGGCGTCAGGGTGGTCATGCCGCCTGTCCAGGCCGGGATGGACCCATCGGCGTTGCCGGCCTTGAGCGCGCCGAACGGCGTAAGTGTCTTGCCGAGATCGGCGGCACTCTGCGCCGCCGCCAGGGTGGCGCATGCGCAGGACGCCAGAAAACTCGCCGCAAGCAATATCCGCTTCATCTCCGTACTCCATCCCAAGTCTGTGGCGGTTGCCCGCGTTTTGATACCCACGTCAAGGAAGGCGCAACTTTTATCCGTTCAGGTCGGCGCCGAGACATGCGTGTCGGATCGTTCGTGAAGGCGTCGGAACAAAAGTTTTTTGGTTCTTTTTTTCAAAAAAGAACATCTTCCCGCTTCCTTCAAACATGCCGCGTTTGCCTCAACGTCTCCGCACCCCGCTGCGGCGCCACCAGATCCATCACGCCGATGATTGCCGGCAGCACGATGATGGCGCCGACCATGTTCATGAAGAACATGAACGTCAGCAGCATGCCCATATCGGCCTGGAACTGCAGGGGCGAGAAGGCCCACGTCGCCACGCCGATGGAAAGTGAAAGTCCCGTGAAGATCACGGCACTTCCCGTCTCTCGCAATGTCTGCACATAGGCCGTATCCAACGTGTAGCCGCGCCGTATGTAGTAGCTCAGGCGGGAAAATTTGTAGATGCCGTAATCCACCCCGATGCCCACGCCCAGCGCGGTGACGGGCAGGGTGGATAGTTTCAGCCCGATGCCCAGCACGCTCATCGCCGCGTTCGCCAACACGGAGACCGCCGCCAGCGGCAGCACGATGCACAGCGCGGCACGCACCGATCGGAAAACCGCAAGGCAGATCACGATGATCATGCCATAGACCAAGGCCAGCATGGGAAACTGTGCCTGTTCCACCACCACGTTGGTGGCGCCGATGACGCCGGCATTGCCCGCGGCGAGTTCCAGTTTCACATGCGCCGGCGAGGGGGCGGCCGCGAATGCCTCGATCACGTTGATGACCCGATCTATCGTGCCTGCCTTATGGTCGGTCAGGAAGATGATCAGTGGCATCGCCGAACAATCATTGTTCGACAACCCCATGGCCGGTTCGAAGGCCGAGCTGTCGCGCCCCAGCACCCGGCTGTCGTGCGGCAGGTAATCGAATTTCGGATTACCCTCATTGTATAGCACATTCACGTTGCGCATCAGGTGGCCCATGAACAGCGTGCTGCGCACGCCGGGCACGCCGTGCAGGCGGTAATCCAGATCATCGATCCGGCGCACCACATCGTAATCCAGGCACGCATTGGGGGCGGCTTGGGCGAATACCTCCAGCATATCCACGCCGATTGCATAATTGGCCTGGAAGAACGCGGCATCCTTGTTGTTGCGGCTGTCTGGGCGCAACTCCGGCACGCCGACATGCAGATCGCCCACCACCGGCTGGCCGAGCAGCAGAAACGCGGCCGCCACCACAGTGGCGGTGAAGCCGCAGATCATCACCGCCTTTCGCGGCACGATCAGGCTGGCCAGGAGCTGCCAGAACCCCTCGAACCGGGCGGCGCCGCGCTGCGCGGCGGCCACTTTTTCACGCGATATCCGTGCGTAGCTCGCCACCACCGGCAGCACCAGCAGGTTGGTGACCGCCAGAACCGCGATGCCGATGGCGGCTGTGAGCGCCAGTTCGCGGATCGCGGGCACGGGGATTGTGGTGACCGTCACGAAGGTCAGAACGGCCAGGCTGAGGGCGACCACGCCGGGTTCCAGCAGATTATGGAAACTGGCGATGGCCGCGGCGACCGCGGTTCTGCCCTCGCCCACCAGGCGCAGGTTGGATAGCGCGATTTGCACGCCGTGGCTGACGCCGATGGCCAGGATCAGGAACGGGATCAGCACGGAAATCGGGTCGATCCCCATGCCCAGCGCGGTGATGATCCCCAATTGCCACACCACCGCGATCAGCGAACACGCAAGCGTGGCAACCGTGAGGTAGAGCGAGCGCGACACGATGAACAGCAGCACCGCGGCCACCGCCAGCGCGATGCCGAAGAACAGCGCGATCACCCGGGCACCATGCTCGATATCGCCGATTGCCTGCGCGAAGCCCAGGATATGCACCTGCGTGGTGGCGGTGTTGTATTTCGCACGGATGATCGAATCGAGCTCATCGGCGAAGCGGCCGTAATCCAGATGCGCGCCGGTGGCCGGATCCACATCGTTCAGCTTGGCGCTGACGACCGCGCTGCGAAAATTATTCGCGACCAGGCGCCCGACGATGCCGGCCTTTTCGACATTGGCGCGGACCGTCGCAAAACCCGCTTTGTCGGGCTTGAACGTGGCCGGGATGACCGGGCCGCCGTTGAAACCGCCTTCCACCACCTCGGCAAAGCGCGTATCCGGCGTGAACAGGCTGCTGACATGGGTGCGGTCCACACCCGGCAGAAAGAAGACGTCATCGGTCAGGCGGCGCAGCGCATCGAAATAGGCGGGCGTGAAAATGTCGCCATCCTTCGCCTCCAGCGAGATCAGCAGCACGTTGCCGCCGCCGAACTGCGCCTCCACCTTCTTGTAGGTGTCGATATAGGCGTTGTGGGAGGGGAGCAGCTTGTCAAACGCCGCATCGGGATGAACCCTGATCGCGAAGCTGCCGAGTACAACGGTGATGATGGCAAACAGGGCGAGAACCGCGGGGCGGTAGCCGAACAGAACGCGCTCCAGACGATGAATCATTGCGTCATCTCCCCGGATGCTGCCGGTGGCGGATCGATCAGGTGCACACCATCCTCACCCACGGCCACCCATTTTCCGCCATCTGCCTCCACAATGCCGGACAAGGCCGCCTGCGTCGGCGGCGGCAGCACGCGGCATGTGGCGTGCTCCGGATCGAACAGCAGCACCAGGCCGGAACTGCCCACCAGAACAAACCTGCCATCGCCCAGCACCGTGCCGCCGAAGATGGAATTGGGCACGCCGGTTTCGATGCGCTTCCAGCCAGGTGCAGCGGCGGTTGCGACGAACAGGCTGCCGCGCAATCCGAAACTGTAGATGGCGCCGGCCATGCTGCCATGCGTCGCGGTCAGGCAGCCGAACTGTGATCCGTCATAGGGGACCGGCATCGCTGTCCATGCCCCATCGTGCCTGACAAATCCATGCCCGGCCTCGCCCATGATCACCACGTCCGGCCCGCGGGGCTGCACGCAGTTGAGGTGATAATCCTCATCCATGTTCGGCAGTTTCACCGGCGACCAGGCCCGCCCATCCTGCGTTTCCAGAACCAGCGCATAGGCGCCGGTGGCCATCAGGTGATGCGGCCCGAGGGCTGCGACGGAGAACAGCGATTGGTCGCCGGCGGCCTGGGTGTTTTGCACGGCCCAATGCTGACCGCCATCATTTGTATGCAGGATTGTCGAATCCTGGCCCACGGCCCAGCCTTCGGCGGGGCTGGGGAAGACAATATCGGTCAGCAATGCCTCGGTTCCGCTGGCGGCCTCGGTCCAGGTCGCGCCACGATCATCGGAGAGAAGCACGATCCCGCGGTCGCCCACCGCCACCAGATGGTGACCGGCGCGCGCGACCGACAGGAGAAGCCCATGCGTGGCGCGCCAGATCGGGGTGTCGGTCGGGGGTGCTGCGGCCATCAGAAGGAGGGCCGCACAGGTAAGGAAGAAAGGATGTTCTTTTTTGAAAAAAAGAACCAAAAAACTTTTGCCTCTTGAGGCGCGCCGTGCCGCAGCACCCGGCTCAAGTACTAAAAGTTTTTTGCTTCTTTTTTTCAAAAAAGAAGGTCTTCCTGTCTTCATCAGAATTCGTAGGAAACGACGGCCGAGACAAAATCCCTGTCCAGTTCGCCATCATACTTTCCGTTCGAGAATATCGGGAAATGATTGGTATACTGCACGTTCGCGCTCCACGCCTGCAGATAGTTGAACGTGACGCCAACGCTGGCGGCGGCGGTATTTTCCACGAACACGTTCACGCCAACCGGGCTTGTGCCCCAGAAATCATGTTGCAGGGAAATCGTGGGTTTCATGTCGATCGCGTAGGGGAGCACGCTGGGCATGTCGATGATCGTGGCGATGGTATAGGCCGCCGAGGTCTGTGTGGCGAAACCCTTGCTGGAGAGCGGCTGTATGCCATCCACCGTGCCGGCTTCGGCATAGGCCGAGTTTGCGTCGGTGGTGTAGGCGACGTCGAATATGCCGCGGTTATGCGGGAAATTAGCGACGTAATCGAAGGCGACTTCGCCCACCAGCGCGATGCTGTTGATCGGCGTATTCGGGATGGAGGCGAACAGCTTGGTTGCCGTCTGCTGCGCCTGGACCACGGGATAACGCTTCCAGCCATCGATGGTGGAGTTGAAGCCGAGCGGGTTGTTCAAAGCCTGGATCGTGGGATCGGCCAGCGCTTCGTTCAGCGACGCGACAAGGCTGGGCAGCGGACCCAGTTCGGCAATCGCCGCCCGCAGCGCGGGTACTGCGGTGGCCAGGGTGAGGTCCGATCCGGAAAGCTGGATTGGCTGGTTCAAGCGGCTGGAGATCTCGCCCTGCAAGGCCAGGCCGGCAGGCCCGGTGAAATTCCAACTGAACCCGATCAGGTGGATATCCTTAGGATAATCGTCGAAATACGACGCGGTGGAATTATAGGTCTTGAGCGCGTAACCCGGCGCGCTTTGCAGCAATGTCGGCGGATCGGGGAAGATCAGGCCGTAGCCGGGGAACGGCGAATAGATGCTCGGCGAGCCGGTGCGCTGCGAGAAGAACGGTGTTCTGCTATGGTAATTTTCGAAATATAGCCCGAACTCCGCATCGTCGAGCGCTTCCACGGTCTTGCGCAGGGCGAAGCCGAACTCATCCAGCGTGGTTGGGTGCCGGTCCAGGCTGCGGGGGTAGGATGCGCCGAACAGATCGCCGCCGGCGGCGTTGATCCCATAGACGCTGCGCGCATTGTCGGCGAAATCGTTGCGCAGGTTGGCGTAGGCGGCGCCATCGGTGATGGTGTCGATATTGCCAAAGAATGATCCATCCGGCTCCAGCCGGTCACGCGTCCAGGCGAATTGCCAGAAGCCTTCCAGATTGAACCCGCCGCCGATATCGGTGCGCATATCGACGGCCGGAATGGGCAGAAAACCCTGGCGCAATTCGGCGCCCGGCGTGCGCAGGGCCGTGAGGTCCAGCGGATTGATGGAATTGATGCCGAACTGGATGAAGGTGCTTTCGCCCCAGTTCAGCGCCTGGTTGCCGATCCGCACATCCACGGGATGGCCGAAGATGTCCGGCCGCGCGAATACGTAGCCATCGAGCAGCCGCAGATTCGCGCCGATATCATGCAGCGCGGCACTGCTCAGCTTCATGAAGCCGGTGTCTTCGCTGTCGATCACCGGGTCGATAAAGCCGGTGGCGCGGATGAAGAAGCCGGCATCGCCCTGCTTGACCTGCAGTTCGGTGGTGATGCGCTGCACGGCGGCGACGATCGAACCATCCTTGAAGTTCAGATCGCCATTATCGTTGTTGGCCAGGGAAAACTTGCCACCATTGGCCACGCCGATGAAATTCGGATCCTGCGGGGAGGTGCGAAAATCCACGCTGGTGGACAGGGTTGTATCCAGATTCACCTGCCAGTTTCCCAAGCTGGTGTCCAATGCCAGCGCCTGGCCGCCGCATGCGCATGACACCAGCGCCGCACCCGCCATCAGCACACGCCGGCGTTTTGCCAGCACGCGGCAACCCGCCTGCAATAGAGTGATCTTGATCACGACTCGGTTCCTTCCCTAGCCGCCGGCATCTTTGGCCGGTCTGGCTTGCTGCACCACGGCAAAAACGATCGCGGGTGTTTCGTTTTTGTAACTTCCGTAAACGTTAGGGTGTGCACACTAATCGCGTCAAGCCGCCAACCATGCATACGTGCATACCTGCCACAGATGATCCTAGGCGCATTCACAGCACAGGAGAGGTAAAAGACTGGTGCATTTTTCCTAAATGGAAGAATTTTCTTCTTTTTTGAAAAAAGACGCAAAAAACTTTTGCCATTTGGGTGTCGGATAGAAGGAGGGGGCACCCTATATGACGTAAATGATCCTCTCGGTGCTCGACCAGTCGATGATCGTGTCCGGACGGTCGCCGGATGCCTCCATCCGTGAGACGCTGGAACTGGCGAAGTTGTGCGACCGGTTGGGCTACCACCGGTTCTGGGTATCCGAACACCATTCCAGCGACAGCATCGCCGGATCAGCGCCGGAAGTTCTGCTTGCGGCCCTCGCGGTGGTGACGCGCCGAATCCGGCTCGGCAGCGCGGGGATCATGCTGCCGCATTACAGCAGCCTGAAAGTGGCCGAGCAGTTCCGGGTGCTGGAGGCGCTGGCTCCTGGCCGGATCGACCTGGGCGTGGGCCGCGCGCCAGGATCGGATGGACGCACGGCATTCGCGCTGAACCCGGCCGCCGCCCAGGCCGCGGACCGGTTCCCGCAGCAACTCGCCGACCTGATGGCCTGGGTGTCAGACCAGCCGCTCGCGGAGAGCCACCCGTTCCGCACCGTGCGCGCGCAGCCGACCGGCGGGGGGGCGCCGCAGATCTGGATCCTGGGCAGTTCCACCTATGGCGCCCAGGTGGCGGCGTGGTTCGGCCTGCCGTATTGCCACGCCTATTTCTTCAACGACGGCGAGGGGGCGGGGGAAGCACTCTCCCTATATAGAGGCAATTACCGCCCCACGGACGCCAATCCACGCCCGTATAGCGCCATTGGCGTATCCGCTCTGGCTGCCGACACGCAGGAGGAGGCCGAGCGGCTCTTCGCCCCCCGCGAAGTGTGGCGCGCGGAACGCGAGCGCGGCCGCTTCGTGCCCCTGCCCTCGCCCGCGGAAGCGGCCGCCTACAGCTTCACCGATGCGGAACGCGCGCGCCTGCCGGCGCTTCGCGCCCGCGCGATCTTCGGCACGCCCGAGATCGTGCGCGACCGGCTGTGTGCGGTGGCGGCGGACCACCAAGTGGACGAGGTGGCGCTGGTGACGGCGGTGCATGACCCGGTGGCGCGCCGGCGATCGTTCGAGCTGATCTCGGGAGCGTTCGGGCTAGGGCTGCAACAGGCGGCTTAAGGAAGGAAGGTCTTCTTTTNNGGCAGCTTCGGCCCCTCGCTCCGCACATCCGCCAGCCACGCATCGATCTGCGCCAGGCTGCGGAAATTCTGCCGATCGAAGGTATCCCAACTGATGATATCCTCGATCTGTTTTTTCCAGCGCTTCGGCGCTTCCTGCCGCACCGAACCGAACAGCATGATGTCGGTGATGGTGAGATCCTCCGGCACTTGCAGCAGTTTGTGCAGCTCCGCCTGAAGCGCATCCTGGCCCGCGGCACTTAGCCACCAGGTGCGGTAGCCCAGGGACGTGGCCGCCAGGTGGGCCGCGGTGGTGGCGGCG
The DNA here is from genome assembly GCA_003133065.1 of Acetobacteraceae bacterium. Lineage (GTDB taxonomy): Bacteria > Pseudomonadota > Alphaproteobacteria > Acetobacterales > Acetobacteraceae > BOG-908. Next base: position 362 of record PKZM01000024.1, on the reverse strand, counting down.
GAGACGCTTTGCAGGATGATGCGCTCGGCGGTGGCGTGGTAGCGCTGATCCAGCTCCGTGCCGGCCATCAGGCCGGGGAAGGCCCAGGTGAGGCGGAAATCCGTGACCACCACGATGCAGCCGGCGGCGGTTTCGATACCGCTATAGTCTATGGGGGCGGCGCACTGGCCCCGTGCGACGCGGCGGGCCTGCGCATCCTCCAGCAGGTTGGCCATGACGTGCTTGGTCCAGGAGGATGTGACGACCACGAAATGCCAGGGCTGCGCATTGGCGCCGGAGGGCGCCAGCCGGGCCGCATCGATGATCAGGCGGTAGGTGGCGTCGCTGACATATTCGGCCGGATCGAAGCGGCGCGCCGTGCT
>PKZM01000008.1 GCA_003133065.1 Acetobacteraceae bacterium | reverse complement strand
TTTGCATAGCGTCCCCAGCCGGCCTGCTGGTCCTGATGCGGCTTGAAGCCGGCGCCGCCGGGCATTTTGAAATTGATCTTGTCCTTGAACAATACGACAGGGCCGCCCATCAGCGCTGCCGTCCAGCGCGCGAGGCTGGCGTGACGGACCAGGCTGTTCATGCCTGGGTGGTAGGGACAGAAATTCTCGATCCGCTGGATCACGCGGCGACCAGGTTCGGTGATACACTCCTCGTGATACACCCAGTGCCGCCCAGGTGTTTCGGGCGCGTTCTGCAACTCGTCCGTCCAACACGACAGTTCGGCCACCTGGTCGGGGGTGAAAAACCGGGGCACGACCAGAAAGCCATCTCTCCTCATCCGGGCAACATCGTCCGCAGACGGAGCGGTGGCGACGGCAAAATCTGTATCCGTCAGCGCCACGCTCATGCCGCGAGCTGCGGCAACAAAGCCCGTGCCTTGATAACGTCGTCAGGAAAGTCGATCTCGGTCCATGGCAGGGAGCTGATGTCCTCGAACCCAAAACGGTTCGGATCGCTGGCCCTGATCATGTCACGAATGGGCTCCTCGTATTCCTCTGATCGCCGGCCAGATGCCACGTAGCTTCCGGCACGGTCCGCCAGCTCACAGCCGGACATGGGTGTAAAACGGAAAAAGCCCACCGATTCCCCGTGCCAGTCGTAAGGCTCCGTGGGAACCTTCCGGAAATCCACGATACGGCCTGAACGCACGCAAAGCTTCACGGGCTCGTCTCCTGCCTCAATGTTTCGATCCAGGAGCAGACAATCGCCATGCGTGCTCTGCAGCAGCCTTGCGAGCAAGCGGCGATCGTAGAGCACATCGGCGTCCATCAGCAGGATCGGCTGCAGGCAACGCAGCACATTCCGCGCTGCCCAAAGCGACACGACGCTGCCTTCCCTGAAATCCGGATTCTCCAATGTCGTAACGGTCAGGCCTGTGCCGGATGTGGTCAGCGCCGACCTGATTTGCTCTGCGCCGTAGCCCACCACGATGGTCACGCTTTCAATGCCGCACTGCTCCAGCAGCGACAGATGGCGGTAAAGCAGGCTTCGTCCGGCCAGATCGAGCAGAACCTTGGGCCTTGGCTCGCCGCCGGCCGTGTCCAGCCCAAGCCTTCGCCCTACCCCTGCCGCCAGAATGATCGCGTGTTTGGCTTGCTGAACAGGCTGTTCTGCCGACATCTTTTTCTCGCCGCGCTTCGTTGAAATAGGCCCAGGGCCGGATTATGTTCATCACCCGACCAATAGGTCAAACCGAAATGCTCGACCAAGCACCACAGAACCGCGCTGGCACTCGCGGCCTCTCTCGTCCAGCTCAGCTGCGGTCATTGCTGTTCTCGCCCGATCTGTCGTTTCTCATGGAAGCGCATTGCGGCCTGTCCGCGAAGATCGTTGAGGAAGCCGGGTTTGCCGGGATCTGGGCCTCGGGCCTTTCCATCTCCGCTTCCTTGGGCCTGCGCGACAACAACGAGGCGTCCTGGACGCAAGTGCTCGACGTGCTGGAATTCATGGCCGATGCCAGCACCCTGCCTATCCTGGTCGATGGCGATACGGGGTGTGGAAACTTCAACAACGTGCGCCGCCTGGTGCGCAAACTCGGCGAACGGGATATTGCCGGCGTCTGCCTTGTGGACAAGCTTTTCCCCAAGACGAACTCTTTCCTGGGGGAGCGGCAGTTCCTGGCCGACACTGTGGAGTTCTGCGGCCGTACCCGTGCCGGCAAGGACGCGCAGACCGATAGCGATTTCTGTAGTGTGGCGAGAACGGAATCGCTGATCTCCGGCTATCCGATGGACGAAGCGCTCCGCCGCGCGGAGGCCTATCACGCCGCCGGTGCCGACGCGATCCTGATACACTCCAAGCGAAGCGACTTTGCCGAAATAGCCGGTTTCATGGCGCTGTGGGACGGTCGGTGCCCGATCGTCGTTGTGCCCACGATGTATTATTCAACGCCCACCGCAACGTTGCGCACCACCGGCGCTTCGGAAATGGGGGCAAGCGGATTTAGCAACCCGCTGGTGGTCTCACAATGGACCACGGCCACGTCGGTGATCGCCTTATCCGCCGCCACCACGGCACGGACACGCTCGGGTGGGATCGGCTGGTTTTCGGCCACGTCAACGACACCGCCCAACCGTCCTATCCTGGATGCCATCTCGGCAATTCGACGGCCGTAAGCTCCGTTGACCAGAACCAGCACTTTGCCGTGTTTCGGCACCAGGCTCTGGATGGCCGCTTCCATCGCAAATGTGCCGCTGCCTTGCAGTGGTATGGCCACGTGGCTGCCGGTCGATCCCGCCAGCGCCGCCAGACGCGTGCGTACGCCCTCGCTCAGCGTGATGAAGTCCTGGTCGCGCGATCCCCAGTCCCTGTCCAGAGCCGCGCGTGTGCGCGAAAATGTCGTCAGCGGGCCGGGAGTGAGCAGCAGCCGAGGCTGGTCGGCAACGATGTCGCGCGTACAATGTACTTAGCCCGCGATGTATGTAGCGGGCAATGCCGGCATGCGGAGGGCGGATCGTGAGGGTGGTGCCCGTTATCGCCGCGGCGGCCGGCTTGTGTTTGGCGGCGTGGCTGCTGCGGCTGTATGGGCTAACCCAGGTGCTCGCCTTGCTCGGCAGGGCGGGGTGGTTGGGCCTTTGCGCGGTGATCGCATTCCATCTGGTGCAGGTTGTCGCCTCGGCTGCTGGCTGGTGGAGCATTGCCGCTGACACGGCAAAACGGCCCCGGCTTGCGGATTACGCCGTGCTGCGTCTGATACGTGAAGGGGTTAACAACCTGCTGCCGGTCGCTCAGGTCGGCGGCGCTTTAGTCGGCGTCCGCTTGCTGCGGGGCAGCGGCATGAGCCTTCCGGATGCTATCGCTACCACGATCTCCGACATCACGCTGGAGATGGTTACCCAGATCCTGTTCACGCTGCTTGGGCTGGTGTTGCTGCTTGCGGGGGTAGGCGGCAACGGCATGGCCGGCTACGTTGTCACCGGGCTGATGGCAGCTTCCGCGGTGGCGGCCCTGTTCGTGGGCGCGCAGTGGTTCGGCCTGGGCCTGCTTCTGGAAGCAATGATGGTGCGACTGGGAAGCCTGATTGGCTGGCAGGGCACCGTACCGGCGGCTGGCCTGCACCAGGCGCTGCGTGGCTGCTATGTTCGGCCGCGTCCCGTGCTTCTGGGGTCAGCCTGGCATATGGCATCGTGGCTTCTGGGCGGCCTCGAGGTCTGGATCGCGTTGCATGTTTTGGGGTACGGCGTGCGCATCAGTGACTGCGTCATCATTGAAAGCCTGGGCCAGGCGCTCAGGGCAGCTGGGTTCGTTGTGCCGGGCGCGCTGGGGGTGCAAGAGGGCGGCTACGTGGTGATCTGCGGGTTGTTCCAGCTTTCGCCGGAGGTTGCGCTTGCGCTTTCCTTGACCAAACGGTTGCGCGAGGTGGTGCTGGGGCTGCCCTCCCTGGCCGCCTGGCAGTGGATGGAGCGCCGAGCGGCACGCGTCAGCCAGCCATTGGCCCAGGATGCGCTCCTGTGAGCGGCACTTCATGGAGCCACGTGATCGCGCGCCCTTTGGTCCGCCCGATGATCGGCACTGCGATCCGGCCGAACCACCTCACGACCCTGCGGCTGCTGACCGGGATAGCGGCCTGCGCCTGCCTGGCGCTGGACACGCGATTAGGTGCCTGGTGGGGAGGCAGCTTGTGGATACTCAGTGC